>NZ_JAAARL010000090.1:0-414 GCF_009908205.1 Pseudomonas sp. Fl5BN2
CCTGGGTGGTGAGCGGAGCGGATATGGTGGTCTACAGCGGCGCAAAAGCCTTTAACGCGCCGACCTCCGGGTTTATCACTGGTAAAAAAATCTGGATTGCAGCCTGCAAAGCGCAGCATCACGGCATTGCCAGGGCGATGAAAATCGGCAAGGAGAACATGGTTGGGCTGGTTTACGCGCTGGAGAATTATCACCAGGGGCAGGCAGTCATCACTGCGGAACAGCTCCAGCCAGTGGTTGAAGCGATTTCTGCGATTCACGGGTTAACGGCTGATATTGAGCAGGATGAAGCCGGGCGTGCAATCTGGCGTATTCGTATTCGAGTAAATGCGCAGGAATTGGGAGTTGACGCGCGCGTCGTCGAAGCGCAACTGCGTGGTGGCGATATCGCGATTTATGCACGGCGGTATAACC
>NZ_JAAARL010000091.1:0-413 GCF_009908205.1 Pseudomonas sp. Fl5BN2
GTACAAGAGCTTCAATCCCCGTGCCGGAGAACTGAAAGCCGAACGCCTGTCCCCAAGGGCGGCGATTTCAGTCTCACCGACAGACTGGCTGATGATGTACGGCTCCATATCCTCTGCATTCCGAGCGCCCACAATGGCAGAAATGTACAGGGATGATGTACATTTTTACCGCAAGGGTAAACCCAATTACTGGGTTCCTAACCTTAATCTGAAACCAGAAAATACCATCACCCGTGAGATTGGCGCAGGTATTCAACTGGATGGCCTGCTTACAGACAATGACCGGCTGCAGTTAAAAGGCGGATATTTCGGAACGGATGCCAGAAACTATATTGCCACACGCGTGGATATGAAACGGATGCGTTCTTATTCTTATAATGTATCCCGGGCCCGTATCTGGGGATGGGATATGC
>NZ_JAAARL010000092.1:0-412 GCF_009908205.1 Pseudomonas sp. Fl5BN2
TCGTCACGGAATTCCAGATCCACGCCTTCCAGATTAAACAGCGCCTGATACTGCTTGGTCAGGGCGTTTTTCGGCTCTTTGAGGATCTGAATCAGAGCTTCTTCGCTCAGTTCATTCAACGTTGCGACAACCGGCAGACGACCAATGAACTCAGGGATCAGACCAAACTTGATCAGATCTTCCGGTTCAACCTGCGCCAGCAGCTCGCCTTCGCTTGCTTTGTCGGACTTCGCTTTTACCGTCGCGCCAAAACCAATGCCGGAACCGGTTTCTACACGATGGGAAATCACTTTATCCAGACCGGCAAACGCACCGCCACAGATAAACAGGATCTTAGAGGTATCAACCTGCAAGAATTCCTGTTGCGGATGTTTACGCCCACCTTGCGGCGGAACAGCAGCTACCGTACCTT
>NZ_JAAARL010000093.1:0-411 GCF_009908205.1 Pseudomonas sp. Fl5BN2
ATCATTTCTATGGGCATCGGAAAATCCTCAAGCCAGAACATTTAGACTGGCAAGAATATGCATTATTGCTGCTCAATAGCATGCCGGAAAAAACAGCTGAGCATTACCGCAATAAAATCGCCATTTATTTGCACTGGTATCAGAAAAAAGGCATCGAGGTTCCACAAACCCAGCAAGGGGACATTGGCGCGAAAGATATCCCCTCCTGGCGGCGGATATGCAAAGTTTTACTCAATAACGATTACTGGTGTCGAGCATTATCATTTAGTCCTACGAAAGCGAAGAACTATCAGCGTTATAACGAACGGATAAAAGGAAAACGTCAGGAATGGGGGATACTATGCAACAACGATTAACGCAGGATTTAACGCAATTTCTCGCCAGCTTGCCGGAAGATGATCGCATCAAAGC
>NZ_JAAARL010000094.1:0-406 GCF_009908205.1 Pseudomonas sp. Fl5BN2
GGACCTCGTCGAAAGCGCGCAGCGACACATCGCAATAGATCGGCAACGGAGTTGCGAGCCCGAAAGGGCAGACGCCGCCCACCGGATGCCCGGTCAGCGTGATGACTTCTTCGGCGCCCAACATGCTCGCCTTGCCGCCCAGCACGTCCTTCACCTTGCGATTGTTCAAGCGGGCGTCGCCACATGTCACGACCAGGAGGCTGCGATCCTTGATCCGCAGCGACAGCGTCTTGGCGATCTGCGCTGGTGCCACGCCATGTCCGCGTGCGGCGAGCTCGACCGTCGCGCTGCTGCCGTCCAACTCCAGGATCGCGATGTCAGGTGCGTGAAGGGCGAGGAAGGCGCGCACGGTCTCAACGGTCATTGTCGATGCAGCTCGGCTTTGGAAAAGGTGGCCGACTATGAT
>NZ_JAAARL010000095.1:0-406 GCF_009908205.1 Pseudomonas sp. Fl5BN2
ACAAAAAAGGCCACTCTTTCGAGTAGCCTTTTTTGATGTTTGGTTGCGGGAGCCGGATTTGAACCGACGACCTTCGGGTTATGAGCCCGACGAGCTACCAGACTGCTCCATCCCGCGTCTGTGTGGCGGCATTCTACAGGCGAACGACTGAGTGTCAACTGTTAATCGCCCAATAGGTCAAATAAATGTCGAATGACCTGTTTTGCCTTTTAAGTCATGGACAGATAAGGAGTTTTACCTGCATCCCCATCGAGGCTTGGTCGAACAAAATCGACACGCACAAAAAAGGCCACTCTTTCGAGTAGCCTTTTTTGATGTTTGGTTGCGGGAGCCGGATTTGAACCGACGACCTTCGGGTTATGAGCCCGACGAGCTACCAGACTGCTCCATCCCGCGTCTGTGTGGC
>NZ_JAAARL010000096.1:0-405 GCF_009908205.1 Pseudomonas sp. Fl5BN2
TACTCATACAGCAACAATAATTCGCCGTTCTATATGGGCATTCCGCGCCTGAAATTTCCGGCAGATGCGCCGAGTCGTTCTACGCTCAAACTGGAAGAGGCATTTCATGTGTTTATTCCTGCGGATGAGTGGGATGAACGCCTGGCGAACGGGATGTGGGCGGTGGATTTAGGCGCTTGCCCTGGCGGCTGGACCTACCAACTGGTGAAGCGCAACATGTGGGTTTATTCCGTCGACAACGGCCCGATGGCGCAAAGTCTGATGGATACCGGGCAGGTGACGTGGCTGCGGGAAGACGGTTTCAAATTCCGTCCGACACGCAGCAATATCTCCTGGATGGTATGCGATATGGTTGAAAAACCGGCTAAAGTTGCGGCATTGATGGCGCAGTGGCTGGTTAATGGC
>NZ_JAAARL010000097.1:0-403 GCF_009908205.1 Pseudomonas sp. Fl5BN2
CTTAAGATTCGTTATCATAAACAGTTTAAAAAAGATTTTAAGTTGGCTATGAAGCGTGGTTTGAAGGCAGAATTATTAGAAGAAGTTTTGAATTTTCTGGTTCAAGAAAAAGAACATCCTGCCAGATATCGTGATCATTCATTGACGGCATCCAAGCATTTTCAAGGAGTTCGTGAATGCCATACCCAGCCAGATTGGCTTTTGGTTTATAAAGTAGACAAGTCGGAATTGATTTTAAATTTGCTGAGGACAGGCAGTCACAGTGATTTATTTTAATCTATTTTAAGGGGGTTCTCATGAAACTAAGAATATTTGCGGAAGATAAGCCGGCTAAGAAGGTATTTGAATATCAATTAGAACTTGCTGATCGTACAATTCTTCTATCGACAGCACTCTTGTCAGG
>NZ_JAAARL010000098.1:0-400 GCF_009908205.1 Pseudomonas sp. Fl5BN2
GGACAGCACGTTGTCGACAGTGGCCGTCCAGGACGCCGATTCGGCGTTGCCCACGCCTACGCGCAGCTCACTTGGCGTGCCCGCGGCGGCCGCGACCAAAGCCAGGGAATCGCCGGCCAGATGGTAACCGTCGCTGGCGAACTGCATGCCCCGCGTCGCAACCGGACCCGCCGACCCATCCACAGTCACGGTGCCCGCGGCGCCGCCGAAGATGGCGAAGGCGTCCAAGGGCCAGCGCGGGGCCGTCAGGGTACCGAAGGCATCGGTCCAGTTGGGGTTGGTGCCTGACCAGACGCCGGACCCGCCGCCCATCTGGGTGCCGCTGGCTAGTCCGTTGGCGTTCCAGAAGTTCAGTTCCAGATTGCCGCCGGTGATCAGATTGATCTGCCCGGCCCCTGCA
>NZ_JAAARL010000099.1:0-400 GCF_009908205.1 Pseudomonas sp. Fl5BN2
CGCCTGCGAATCCGCGGCTGCGACCAGCGCCTGTCGAGCCTGCGCAACAGCGTGCAGGTGGAATGGCTGCTGGGGGTGGCCGCAGTGGCCGCAGTCTCGCTGCTGGGCACCTTGCCGCCAATGCAAGCGGTCTGAACGATCCCCCCGGTAGGAGCTGGCTTGCCAGCGAAGAGGCCCGCAAGATCGCCTTCGCCGGCAAGCCGGCTCCTACAGGACCTCCCGCGATATCTCTGCCAGCCGTAGGCGCGGGCTTGCCAGCGAAAGCGCCGGCAACTGTTCAACCGCCTGCGAATCCGCGGCTGCGACCAGCGCCTGTCGAGCCTGCGCAACAGCGTGCAGGTGGAATGGCTGCTGGGGGTGGCCGCAGTGGCCGCAGTCTCGCTGCTGGGCACCTTGCCGC
>NZ_JAAARL010000009.1:0-277241 GCF_009908205.1 Pseudomonas sp. Fl5BN2
GGCCAGCACCAGCCCCACTACGCCTGCTGCGCCGCGCAAAGCTGCCGCTCCACGCCCACGCCGCCCACGCACCGCCGCCAAAGCCGTGCCGGTGAAAACCGCCGAAGCTGAGATCAGCACCATCAGCCAGAAGCCCATGGCCCTGCAAGTCGCCAGCGCCCCCCGCGGTTCCAACGAAGACAGCGTGTCGGCCGTGCTGCCGGGCAACTACCCGTACCGCAGCCGCATGCGCCGCGCCGAGTACGAAAAGGCCAAGAACGAGCTACAGATCGAACTGCTCAAGGTGCAAAGCTGGGTCAAGGAAACCGGGCAGCGCGTGGTGGTGCTGTTCGAAGGCCGTGACGCTGCCGGCAAAGGCGGCACCATCAAGCGCTTCATGGAGCACCTCAACCCCCGTGGCGCGCGGATCGTGGCCCTGGAAAAACCCTCGGAGCAGGAACAAGGCCAGTGGTACTTCCAGCGCTACATCCAGCACCTGCCCACTGCCGGTGAAATGGTCTTCTTCGACCGCTCCTGGTACAACCGCGCTGGGGTCGAGCGGGTCATGGAGTTCTGCTCGCCCCTGCAATACCTGGAGTTCATGCGCCAGACTCCGGAGCTGGAGCGCATGCTGTGCAACAGCGGCATCCTCATGTTCAAGTTCTGGTTCTCGGTGAACCGTGAAGAACAACTGCGGCGCTTTATCTCGCGCCGGGACGATCCGCTCAAGCACTGGAAGCTCTCTCCCATCGACATCAAGTCCCTGGACAAGTGGGATGAATACACCGCCGCCAAGCAAGCGATGTTCTTCCACACCGACACCGCCGATGCGCCGTGGACAGTGATCAAGTCCGATGACAAGAAGCGCGCGCGGATCAACTGTATCCGCCACTTCCTGCACGAACTGGACTATCCGAACAAAGACCTGAAAGTCGCCCACGCCCCCGATCCCTTGCTGGTGGGCCGTGCTTCGCGAGTATTGGAAGAAGATGAACTGACCCAAGCCCAGGCCGCAGCAAATGCCGGGACCACGCGGTTGGCACTGTCGGCCTGAGTACCTCACTCTCCGTGACGCTTAAATAGACCGTCACGGAGTTCTTTCAATTGCTGCAAAAACATCTAATCCTGAGCTTCTTCATTAAGCTTGGCTGGGCCAGTATTTCATCCTCATTGGCGCCAGAGAACGCTGAATAGACTCTAAAAAGTTCTGAAATAGCACCGCCACGGATCAATCATCAATCATAGATTCTTTGAAAATTCGACATCGGCCTACACTATAGCTAGAAAGCTATTAGCCGATCGAAACTCTCCTGTCGAGGAAGAATAACTAAAACGGAAAAATCAACTTTGCGATTAACGCTGTATGAAACGTCGTAAAAACCTTACCCCTCTCACAAAAGGATATAGAACATCATATAACCATGGATACTTCCTAACTGATCGTTTCAAATCTGAAAAAACCAGATATCCGTGATAACTTAACATCTCGCGTAGATCTTTAAAGAAAGTACGATGATTACCTTCACTCACATGTGGCAAGCCAACTTCTGAGAATGTAGTAAATCTACGCAGCCCCTTCTTTGCATTCAAGGTTGCCTCAAGAAATCCATGACCAAACCAGCGATCTGGCTCAAGGTGACATCCTTCTGCCCACTCATTCCACGCATTGATAAAAACCAACTGTTCGCCATTAGTCGATTTTTTGGCCAAATCTATAGTTGAGGACAGCCAAAACTCATAGTTATCAGGCATACCATTCAGAACAACCAATGCACGCTCTTTAGTACGGGCAGTGTTGTCCCATGATGGAAAAACAGTCTTGAAGACACGCGACCCTTTATACGACCGTTCAATATAAGAACCTGCTACGCAGGCATACTGAAAAACGTTACCAACAAAGTCACCATTAAAAGCAATTTTATCATTGATATTGGAGCCCTTCAGATTATGCGGCGGAAACTCTACACCGCTATCAAAACCGTAGCTCTCGTAGTCCTCATTACCATGGGTCAATGCTGCGCAAATATGAATCTCACCAACACCTATGGAACGGCAATACTCCCGCCATACATTTAACGTCTTTTTAGCATCAGGCAAATGCTGAGGCCGGTACACATTCAAATAAGGCTTACCATCTACCAGTATATATCTTTTATCTTGAAAGAAAGGAATGACAGACTTAATAAAGTTCACATCATCATCGGGCAAGTACTTTTGCGCGATCAATACTTCATGCTCTGCCGCATCCCAGCGACGCGTCCAGTTTTCATTCGCCCAGCTCAAACAAAATGGCATATCACTTTCTGGATCAGAAAGCATATCATCTAATGGAAGATTTAATATCCTTTGACCCGAAAACCAATAATAGTGATAACAAAACCCATCAATACCATACTGTTTGGCAGTCTTGATCTGGTCACGCCTTGTTTCACGTACACGAAGATCATAAAAGCCGAAGTCGCTTGGTAGATGGGGTTGCCAATGTCCCTCAAACTGAGGCTTGGCTTTGGTAACGTTAGTCCACTCAGTAAAGCCTTTACCCCACCAGATATCATTTTCCTGTGTCGGGTGAAACTGAGTCAGGTAGAATGCAATCAGCTTAGGATCATTACTAGAAGTCATATTAACCATCTTTTAACCATCAAATCTTAACGACAAGTTAGACAACTAACATACAAGTCACAGCTTTATGCCAACCCCACGTAGAACCCTGCGAATCATAATTTTAGAATCCGACCCAAGACGAGCACTTAAATATCTTCTAAGCAAAGATAAGAAATCCGACTTTGGTTTCAGCACTCTGTTCGGCGCCAGAGAGAGCGCTACACCAACCCGCTCTTCAGGAACAGCTTTTATGACGACCTGATAAATATTGGAATGCGGACTCTGGGCAAGCACTTTTTTGGCTTCAGATGACAAACGCGACCATTGACTTGAAAACTCGGTATCCTGTGGCATTTTGGTTACATAACTGATATCAACAATTTTCAAGCCTGCCTTAAAAAACAACTCCTCAATATTTCTCAAACAAAAAAAACGAATATGCGTGCGGTCAAGCAGCCCCCAATCTCCGTACTGAAAATCCCCGTCTATTAAGCAGGAAATTATCGCAGCATGCCCTGCATGAGGAAGAGAGATCACAATGTATCCATCCTCCTTTATAAAGGGCACCATTCGTTTCAATGTGTTCCACGGATCATACAGGTGTTCAAGTACATCAGCTGCGACCACAACATCAAAGCGTTCAAGATCATCAAGCAAAGACGGCCATTCTTCCGAATTCAAGTCAGCTTTAAAAATTGCCTCGCAGAATGGTTCAACTTTTTTAATAGCCTCATTATCTAGCTCTAAGCCTGTAACACTACAACGTCCAGACGTCGCAAGAACTTTCGTTATGGAGCCAGGCCCGCAGCCAATCTCCAGCACTCGCTTACCTTTTCCAACCATCCGTACGACGTTAGCAGGAGCACTGTCAGATGCTGTATCGATATCATACTCATAGTTATGCCGTTTAGCTTCCATGGGGCTACTCCAGTAATACGCTTATTGAGATCTAAAAAGTCCAACTCACACTTGACCATTTAAAAAGTCCCAGCCTTGACTCAGCACCTTTCCCAGTTCAAGCCGAGGTCCTCCAATAGATACCAACTCCATCTATTTCCACCATTTCTGGAACCAGATCGCGTTCTTGGAGAAAATCATGTACGGCCAACCGACATCCCTCAACAACATGATAATCATCAATTATTACATAGCCACCAGGAGAAACTTTGTCATACAAAGCAGTTAGTGCATCCATCGTCGACTCATACATATCGCCATCAAGTCGAAGCAGCGCTATTTTTTTTATAGGCGCTTTAGGCAAGGTATCTTTAAACCAACCTTTCAAAAATTTAACTTGATCATCAAGAAGCCCATACTTAGAAAAATTCAACTTCACTTCTTCTAGAGAAACAGCAAGTTCTTTATAGGTATGAAACTGATCCCCTTGATCTGCCGGATACAGCTCTTCGTTCGGTGGAGGCAAGCCTTCAAATGAGTCCGCCAACCACACGCACCTATCTGTCACACAGTAAGCGTCAAGAACAGCGCGCATCAATATGCACGCCCCTCCTCTCCAGACTCCCGTTTCAACAAGGTCACCCTCGATGTGATTGCCAAGAACACTTTCGACCAAAGTTCGTACATTTCCCAGCCGTTTCCCCCCGATCATTGTGTGGGCAACAGATGGCCAGTCCCAACCATACTCCCTTAATTGAGGATCAAATTTTTCACTCCCCAAAACCTTTAAAGGAGGATCCTCATAAATAGAACCACTTAAACAGTTTTGCAGGAGTGTCAGATACCTATCAATGATTCGTGCACGTTCAACTTGATGCCACACAACTTGCTTTTTTCTTAGCATGCGCCCCTCGAATCCCTGTGTACTAAAAAAAATAAAAATTATTATCCATTAAAAACTCAACCTTTCTAATGCGCCCCGCGACTCTTCAATACAAAAGCTCATCATCAACAATGTTAAACTTTAAACTAATCGCGTATAGGCTTAGCCCTTTGCTTCGCACCTCTGCTCTTCCCCGCACTCCCTTATATCGACCCTACGAAGCGATATATCATCAAACGGAAGCCCCACCAACCCTCCAATAACACTTGAGGATTGCGACTCCACAAAGAATGCGTCGTATAACCACTGGAGCTGTACCACGTCAGGGGGAACACCCTCGGCTATAGCTATATCTAGCGCATAGGTACCGATTGGAAGTACCGGAAAGCGAAATGCAAAAACTCCTTCGACTGTATCGCCGCCTCTAGCAGCAACTGGAACAGCATAATTCTCCAAATAAGTATTCTGGCCGAATATGACCTGCCCTAATTTATCCTTCAGATTAAAACCAACAATAATATTGTTACAATCAATCAGCAACTTGGCCTTGATCACGAGCCTCACATTTTCACCACCGACAACCCAAGAGAGCTTGCCTCCTTCAACATCTTCCAGCCCTGCATAGCTAATAAGAGCTCCACCGCTGCCAAATTTCTTGGTTTCCGATGAAAACCCAAATACCTGAATATCATTCCTCAAGTTCGATTGGTTAATGAATGACATTCTCATGTCCTTCATCTCAGAACCACTCTCATTACGGCCATCCAGACTATCTGAATCCGCAATCATTTCACTGACACAAGAGTCGCGAGCATCGACAATAGTTGATTGATAACGACTTGCTAGATATTGTTCACACACATCTTTTGCTGGCCCAATAGCAAGAGCTACACCACCATCCAGCCAAATCGCGCGATCGCATAAATTAACTACCGCTCCGGAATTATGGCTAACAAAAAAAACAGTTCCATTGCGCTTAAATTCACGTAAAAATCTCATGCACTTTTGTGAAAAAATAGCGTCCCCGACAGCCAATGCCTCATCAATGATTAATATATCCGCATCTACATTTGCTATTACAGCAAACGCGAGACGCACATACATTCCTGACGAGTAACGTTTTACGGGCTGATCAATAAAATCGCCAATATCCGCAAATTCCAGAATAGCGTCATACTTCTCATTGATTTCCTCCTCGCTCAAACCAAGGATTGCGCCATTCAAATAAACATTTTCTTTACCCGTAAACTCAGGATTGAATCCCGTCCCCAACTCCAGTAGAGCGGCAACTCGTCCGTACGCTTCCACTTGGCCAGATGTCGCAAACAAAGTCCCACAGATCAGTTTGAGAAGCGTCGATTTTCCAGAACCATTAACACCAACAATCCCAATAGTCTCGCCCTTTTTGACGTCAAAGGAGATATCCCGCAGAGCCCAGAATTCTTGATAGTATTTGGCTCGCGAGCGTCCTAAGAGATACTGAATTCTCGGGTAGACCATCTGCTTTAGACGATCTTGAGGCTTAGAATAAATCTCATAACATTTGCTAAGATTCTGGACTTTTATAACGGTCTCATAAGACATCGGCGAACCCCTTTCGTGTCATTTGAAACCATGCGAATCCCGCCCAAGCCAAAATAGCACCTACCAATAACATCTTTCCTAATATTACAAAATCCGGAACAACTCCACTTATCAATACCTTCCTTGACTCCTCAATAACAACAGCAAGAGGATTAAGCTGCAGTAGAACCTGGTATTTCTCGGGCAGTGCCGATATGGGAAAAAACACCGCAGACACAAACAACATTACAGTTGAAAACATACTAGCAACTTGACCAACATCCCTCAAATACACACCAATGGCAGCCAGAAACCAGGAAACCCCCATAGTTCCAAGTATGAGTGGAAGCAACACAACAGGAAAAAGAAAAGCGGTCAGAGGAATTTTTTGATTAAAAACTGCTTGAACCATTAGCAGAACGACAAAACTAACCAGCATATGGAATAGCGCTGCACCAAACACTACCCAGGGAAGGATCTCCAAAGGAAACACCACTTTCTTTACGTAGCTGACGTTAGACACAATCAGTCCTGGAGCACGATTGATACATTCTGAAAAAACGCCGTGGACCATCAACCCAACAAACAAAATAGCGGCAAAGTCAAACTTACTCTCATGAACGGCATTACTCCATCTGGAGTTAAACACGCCAGAAAAAATCAGGGTATAAACGGCAAGCATCAATAACGGATTCAAGAATGACCATGCCAACCCTATTATAGAACCTCGATATCGCCCTACTACTTCCCTTTTTACCAACACTTTTATGAGCCCACGATTCCGCCAAAACCCATTAATGATTTCTGACAGGGAGAATGAAAATTTCTGCATCAGATGGCCATCCCACGGATGAATAAAAAGTTTCCATCCAACCGCAGCACGTACCTAGAAAAAAAATGGATTAATTCACAATTCGCCATCGAGTTTTTCACCTTTGAGCTCATACAACCTGCTAGCGCTGAAAACGCTATCACATTTTTTACTTGCACGAAGCAAGAAGCTCTTCACGTCCAACTAGAAAAAATAACCGCAGAAGCAGCACATTCGTTTTTTGCGGACCAATTTATTGATAAATAACAAATAGTTAAATCTTCCTCAGCAAGACCGCAAGAACCAAAGCCAGGTTGCCGAACAATGTCTGTCGATGTACACCGGCTCGAAAGACACCCAAGGCTCTGCTTGGAAGCTGCTTGTTCCGTGCTTCCTTAAATTTCCCAAGAGTAATCTGGTGCTCTTCCAAAAGCTTGTTACTTATATTTTCCAACGCATGAATATTTCTAGTATTCCACTCACAAAAACGTCCTTGAAAAACCATTCCTATACGACGTAGTCGTGCACGCCAACTGGAGTTGCTTCCGATTAGGTTCTCACTGTGTTGACGATACTTAACTTTAGGCAGCGGATCATAGCGAACTATGCCGCCAGCCCCAGAAACCAACTGATAGGCCCACCAGTCATGAGATGGTACATCCACATCAGGTCCCGCCTCCTGCAGGAGAGCACGTGCGGCCTGATTAAAAACCATGGTGTTTCCCCCGCCAATATTCTGTACCAGTGAATTAGAAAAGCATGGAGGAAGATTAAACTTCGGAGAAAAGCCAACAGATACTCCGGCCTCATCGATCAACTCAGTTCGGCCACAATAAAGCGCCGGAACATCGTGAGGAACTCCCTGAAGCCACTCTAGTGCAGATTCAAGCTTACTATCCTCCCAAACATCATCCTGATCTGACCAAGCAAAGAAATTCGACTCCAAATCAGCTCTACAGGTCAATGATAAGAAATTTGCAACAAATCCTGACTCAGGTCCTTTAACGACCTTCATGTACTGATTGCCCCAACGCTCTTTATAATGATTCAAAACTGCTAGGGTATTGTCTTTTGATCCATCGTCCGATGCCCAAACCACCCAGTCTTTGTGAGTTTGACGTTCGAAAGACTCCAGTTGTTCTGCGAGGTACGACTCACCATTATAAGTACACATCAACACCGTCACACGACTTCTATTCTTGTCTGAAACAAGAACACCGCATTCTTTAGAAAAAAAACATTCAGTATTCATCTTTCATCAAAACCCAGTAGAGCCAACCAAAGCCCAAGTATTATTGAAAGACATAGAGTCGATAATACAAACACCAAGTCCATTTGGAGAAAAAACTCAATCCGTTCTACACTCAGTGTATCAATACGATACAAAATAAGACTTCAGATTAATTTTTTCGAAAAACGGCTATTACTTATGGATAGCTCATAGATAAATACTATTGCAGAGTAGCTGTACAGAAAGCCAAAGCATTTTGCTTAAAAGCGTAGTAGCACATTGACAAACTATCTACCTCGCGAGTTAAAAAACCCATCACTTGCCTATTAGCATTCATATTGATTACCTGAGGTTCAGCCGCGAAAAATAATTCCTGAGTATTCAATTAGTCTGGATGATCGTCACTCCACCTTAATTGCGGCCAATAGCCACTACCCACTCATGACCCTGCTGCGTGTCATGCATAAATCTACTCAAATCTAGTACACCCAACATTGATCTCAGACTCAGTAAGTCCCGGATTACCAGAGCAGAATTACGGTGTATTTATACAGCTGAATTTATCACTCAAAATTGTACCTTCAGGCTAAATAATGGCGTAATTGCCATCAGTTTCATGGCCGAAAACTAGCTATTTAAGTTAATTTGCATGCCCCAAGAAAACTGATGTTTCAGTTGTATGTCATCGCTCTGGATGGACCAAAGTAAAAAAGCCGTGCAAGCATCTCCTCGCCGTAGAGCTGGTACAAATAGGACAGGGATGAATTTAGATGCGTTTTTTCCTATACGCCGATTACTGGTTCAAATAACCAAGGCTTTTTTGAAAATTGCCCCCTATTTCCCTGCCAATACCCTCGGGATCATCGGCCGCATAGGTATTTCCTGGCTCAGCGCCTAACGCGCAGGCTCAAAACGTGTGGGCTGAATGAAGTGATCCAAGGACTCTCTGAGCAAGTCTTCAGATATGCTGAAATACGCCTGACAACCTGATCCGAACCGCCCATGAGTCAGATGAGCTTTCCGACCTCGAATACGTCAGCAAGCGCAAGCAGACACACCCCGAACGCGTCCTCGCCGAGATGAATCAGGTCGTACCCTAGACTGGCTTACTAGGGCCAATTGAACAGTTCTACCGCAAGACCGGCGGCGGTCGAAAACCCTACCCGCCGAAAACCATGCAGTGCATCCATTTGTTGCAAAACTGATTCTCCCTGAGCGATCCGCCCATGGAAGAAGCGCTCTACGAAATCACCCCATGCGCCAGTTCGTACGCCCGACGCTGAGCGCGCCGCCCTCCGAAAACACCACGATCATGAACTTCAGGCACCAGCTGGAAAAACACTAGCTGGCGCCAGCGCTCCTTGCGGTCATCCGGTTATTTGCAGGAAAAGGGTCTCTCGCTGCGCCAAGGCAGCAACGTCGATGCCACTATTATTCATGCCCCGCTCGACCCAAAACGAAGACGGAAAGTGCGCTCCCGAGATGCATCAAATCAAGAAAGGTAATCAATAATTCTTCGGAATGAAGGCCTATATCGGCGCTGATGCTAAGTTGGGCCTGGTTCACCACGTCCATGGCGGCGCATCCAATGTAGCCGGCGTCACCCAGGTTGCAGAGCTGCTGCATAGCGAAGAAACGTGGTGCATGCAGACGCCGAATATACGGGTGTCGAGAAACGCGATGAGCTTGAAAATCGTGAGGTGATCTGGCAGATCACCGCACGGCGCAATACCTATTCCAAGCTGAATAAACGCAGCCTGCTCTAAAAGGCCAAGCACAGGATCGAATACTGCAAAGCGTAGAGGCGAGCTAAGGCTGAGTATCCATTTCGGGTGATCAAGCGGCAGTTCGGTTACGTGACAGTACGCTTTCGCGCACTGATGAGAAACACGGCCCAACTGACCACGTTGTTCGCCCTGTCAAACCTGTGGATGGCTCGAAAGCAGCTGATGAGTATGGGCGAGTTGCGCGCAGAGTCGGGCTGAAAAGCCGCTCAATCGGCTATGCACGTAGCGCAGTTGCGCAAACAACGATACAGGCCAGAGATTTTTTCGAGTTGCCACCGCTATGCGGTAAGTTGATCGGAGCCTCCCTAGGTACCATCGTTCGACTTCCCATTCGATCACTGGAGGCGACTGTCAGTCCGGATGCGCTCAGGCACCGGAACACAGGGGGTAGATACCGCCTGTGTTTCCTTCACTCCTGTGCCCCCCGCCCACTGCTGGCGCACAGCGAGCAGGGTGCGGTGAGAAAATGAGCACAAACAGCGTATACCCGAACCACCCGCGGGCTGCTGCCGACCTTAACCAGCCCAAAAGGTGTTCTGGAGCGGCGGCTGGGGCTTCAGGCGGCCTCGGTCACCGGCGTCACCTTCTCCGGCGGCTTGATCGAGCCGATATACACCGCAAAGATGGTCAACAGTGCACCGGCGATCTGCATCGCCGAGCTGGCCTTGCCAAGAAACGCCACGTCGACGAAGTAGGTGATCACCGGCTCCAGCAGCAGGATCAACCCGGCCAGGCCGAGGCTGATGGCGCCGATGGAGCGGTTGACCAGCAGCCAGCCGACAAATTGCACCATCACCCCGTAGATGATCAGCATCA
The DNA here is from genome assembly GCF_009908205.1 of Pseudomonas sp. Fl5BN2. NCBI lineage: Bacteria > Pseudomonadati > Pseudomonadota > Gammaproteobacteria > Pseudomonadales > Pseudomonadaceae > Pseudomonas > Pseudomonas sp. Fl5BN2. The sequence goes on from NZ_JAAARL010000009.1 coordinate 10,572, forward strand.
CCAAGGTCTGGCCGTCGACGATCGCCAGGCTTTCACCCATGGCCAATGCGTACACCAGCAGCACCAGCGCAGCCCACAGGCTCAGGTTGAGCATCTGTGCGATCTTGTCGCCACCGCCGTCAGGCAGCTGGGTGTTGACCTTGAGAAAGTACACGCAGATGGCATAGGCCAGGCCCGACAGCACGCCATACACCACGCCCTTGATGCCCACCGCACTGCTCATTTCCGGCAACAGCAACAGGTACAGGCCAACAAACGCCAGGGTGATGGAGATCAGGAAGTAGATCGACGGCTTTTCCTTGAGCAGGTACAGACCCAGCAAGGTCATGAAAAACACTTGGCAGTTGGTCAGGATTGAACCGATGCCCGGGCCGACGATGTAAATGCTCTGGTGCCAGAGCACCAGGTCGATGGCCAGGAACACCCCGGCCAAGGCCGTGTACAACTGCGCCTTGGTGCTCTTGAGCAGCACCGGAATGCGTCGCACCTTGAGCAGCAGGAAGAACAGGATCGAAGCGAACAGCATCCGGTAGAAGCCGGCGCCGCCAGCACCGATGTGGGCAAAAGCCACGGCCAGTGCCGACAGGCTGAGCATCAGCCCACCGATGGTCAGTTCGATGATGGCGCGGTTGGTATTAGTCGACATGCGCGACTCCATTGATGAAGACCAAAGGATCGATGTCCTGGTCCGGGTCACTTAACTTGCCTTGCTCCAATACCTGTTGCATGGCCTCGAAAATACTCGTCAGACCGGCCTGCAGCGTGTCGCTGCCGATGGTCAGTGCCGGCATCAACTTGAGCACCTGATCCACCGGACCGCAGCGCTCGATGATCAAGCGCCGGGCAAAGCAGGCACGCATCACACCGGCGGCCATGGCCGGATCGTGGAACTCGATGCCATAGAACAGCCCCCGCCCGCGCACGTCCTTGATGTGCCCGGCGAAACGCTCGGTGACCTCCGCCAACCACTCCTTGAGCAATGCCTCGCTAGCCTGGATGTGCTTGACCAGGCGCTCGTCACTCCAGAACTCCTGCACCGTCTTGGTGGCGGCGACAAACGCCAGGGTATTGCCGCGGAAGGTGCCGTTGTCCTCGCCGGGCGCCCACTGGTCCAGCTCCGGACGAAGGAGCAACAGGGCGAACGGCAAGCCATAGCCACTGAGGGACTTGGACAGGCAGACCATGTCGGGGGTGATGCCCGAGGGCTCGAAACTGAAGAAAGTGCCGGTACGACCGCAGCCGGCCTGGATGTCGTCGACGATCAGCAGGATGCCGTGCTCGACCGTCAGCTGCCGCAAGCGCTGCAGGAACTCCGCAGACGCCACGTTGATCCCGCCTTCGCCCTGGATGGTTTCCAGGATCACCGCCGCCGGCATGTCCATGCCCGAGCTGTTGTCCTTGAGCAAGCGCTCGAAGTACTCGATGGAGTCCAGCCCGGCGAGGTAGCCATCGAAGGGCATGCGGAACACATAGGGATCGACCCCAGGCTGACGATTGTCACGGTTGCCGGTCAGCCCCAGGGCGGTATTGGACATCCCGTGAAAGCCGTTGGTGAAGGCCACGATGTGCCGACGCCCGGTGACCTTGCGCGCCAGTTTGACCGCCGACTCCACCACGCTGGTGCCGGTGGGCGAAGTGAACTGCATTTTGTAGGGCAGGGCCCGAGGCGCCAGGATGATCTTGCGGAAGTTATAGAGGAACTCCTGCTTGGCCCGACTGTGCATGTCCAGGGCCGCCTGGATGCCGTCCCGTTGCAGATAGTCGATCACCGCCGCCTTGACCGCCTTGGGGTTGTGCCCGTAGTTCACCGAGCCGGCGCAGCTGAGGAAGTCGATATAGGCCTGGCCTTTCAGGTCATAGAGGTAGCTGCCCTGGGCCTGGTCGAAGACCACCGGGAAACTGCGGCAATAGCTGCGCGCCGAAGACTCCACATCCGCAAATACGCCCAACTCATCCATTTCTGAAATATCCATTACTGCCTGCTCACATAAAGGGGTCGAGATTCAGGATTTAAAACGAGCGCTGTTCAGGCGATCTTCTCCGCGGCCTGGGCCAAGCCCAACTGCTGGTTCAGCGAGTTGAAAATCTCTCGCGAGCGCAGCGACAGCAGGCTGAAAGAGCCGGCATCGCCATAACCATGGGACGATTCGCACAGGCCATTGAGGTAAAGCGCTGGCAAGTGGCTGCCCTTGGCGGCGGCCAGGCTGTAGTCACGACCAATGCGGATCACACCCTGGGCATCACAGTCCAGGTGCTCGGCCAAGTCCTTGAGAATTGCCGGGTAGCGTTCTTCCTGAGGGCCGGTGCCGAGGTTGCGAAAACCGGTGGCCAGGACAATTGCGTCCAGCCCGTCCAGCTCTTCGGCGACCTGGGTTGTGGTGTTGAGCAGCGACAGGCGGTAGCCCTCGCCGTCCGGCGTGCAGCCCTGGATATCACTGAGGCCCTTGATCACCACCCGCTCCTTGCCCTGCAGCTTGTCCTCATACATGCCCACGTAGAGTTCCTTGATCACGTCGGCATCTGCAGCGGAATAGTTGGTGTAGTGCAGGTGGCGGTTGATGCTCTTCTTCGCCTCGGCAGAGCTGTTGTAGTACTGGTCGACAAAGGACGGGAAGTACACGTGCTCGCTGAACTGGCTGGTGTCCTTGAGGCGGAAACCGTAGCCGCGCTGCACGTTGACGATTTCCAGGGTTGGGTAGGTATGGCGCAGGTGCAGAATGATCTCGATCGCACTCTGGCTGCCGCCCACCACCGCCACACGCTTGAGCTCGCCCTTTTGCACCAGTTGGGCCACGCGGCCCAGATACTGGGTCAGGTGGAACACCCGGTCCGTTGCAGCGTTGGCGAACACCTGCGGGATCACCGGGGTCCGGCCCGGAGCCAGGACCACGGCACGCGCCTGATACTGCACCCCTGCCAGGGTGGTGATGGTGTACAGGCTGCTGGCGGCATCGACCTGGATCTGCGCCACGCTCTGGTTGTAGGCCACATCCCGGGCAAAGAACCCGGCCACCCAGCGCACATACTCGGCGAACTCACTGCGCAGCGGGAACTCCAGGCCCAGGTTGAGGTGTTCGAACAGGCGGTCGTTCTCGAACAGGAAATTGGTGAAGGTATAACGGCTGCGTGGGTTGCGCGGGGTCACCAGGTCGCGGCTCGGATGGTTCTGGATATCGCTGCCGGAGAGCATCATCTCCGGTTGCCATTGAGTGCTCGAGTGACGCTCGAGAAACAGCCGGCTACCGGCAAACTCCATTTCTTCCATGGCGATGGCCAGGGCGATGTTCGCCGGGCCAAAGCCAATGCCGATCACGTCGTAAACTTGCCCATCACGGCCAACATCCTTGGCAGTCACTTTATGAACACTCATAAACTCCCCTCCCTGTAACAAAAGTCAGACTCGAAAAAAGCAGAAAAAACACCCGGGTCTTTTCTGCCTTCAGTCAAATAATCATTAATTTTTAGTTAGCATTATTCGTTATATGAAGTTGGACTTTTTAAACTTCCGCTGCGGCCAACTTCAGCCACTTCTGCACCGGCGGATAAGCCAGAACTTGCTCGATATAACCTTGCAGTTGCGCCGGCACCGCCACGCCATAACGACGGAAGCGGAACACCACCGGTACGAACATCGCATCGACGATGCCAAAGCCGCCGCACAGGAACTGCTTGGAGCCGCTGGCCTCACGCAGATTGTTCCAAATGGCGAAGATCCGCTGGATCTCTTCCTCGGTGTCGGCGGTCAGCGGCTCAGGGGTATCGCCGGTGTTCAGGCCAAAGGACATCTGGGTGCGCAGGTTGACGAACCCCGAGTGCATTTCCGCCGCTGCGGCACGGGCCTGGGCCTTGATCAGTGGGTCCTGGGGCCACAGGTTGGCCGCCGGATAGGCACCGGCAACGTATTCGCAAATGGCCAGGCTGTCGTTGATCACCACCTTGTCCAGCAGCAGCGCCGGGACCTTGCCCGATGGCGAATGGCGCAGGATCTGCTGACGGGTGTCGTCCTGCTCCAGCTTGACTTGAACGGTCTCGAAGGAAACGTCCGCCGTTACCAGAACCAGCCATGCCCGGAATGACCATGAAGACTTTTTGTAATCCCCAATAACTAGTTTTGTAGGCATCACTTCCCCTAGCTTGCGTTATGAAATGGGTGCTAAATTTAGCGGCCCTTTTTTCCACCGTATTGCACAAAACTGGACAAACTCATGGATGAGCACCGGCAGCGCAAAGTCCTTTCTCAGGACAAGGACTTTGTTCAATTCTGGCGAATACCCGAAGGCGACTGTGAGTTGTTATCTGCGCGTTACAGCGTCCAGTCTTTCGGCCGGCATTCACATGATCGATATGCAGTAGGGGTTATAAGCAGCGGCGTTGAAAAACTCTTTTATCGGGGCAGTTACTACTTGGGCAGTGCCGGCAGCGTCGTCACCATCACCCCGGAGGAGATTCACGACGGTCTCCCCGGACACGACCAGGGCTGGATGTACCGGATGCTTTACCTGGACCCGGGCTGGGTCAATCGGGTGATCTTTCAAGGGCGCTTTGGCGACGAGCATATCCATCTGTTCCAGAGCGCACTGAACCTCGACCCCAGCTTTGCCCTGACCTTCCTGCAACACCACCAGATCATTGAACACTCCCCGCCCAGCCTGGAGCGCGAATCCATTCTTCTGGACCTGGTGACCCAACTCTTCGAACGCAGCGGCGCGCCCATTGCCGCCGTCGCCAGTGCCGAACGCAGCGCGATCAAGTTCATCAAGAAAAAACTCGAAGACGAATACGCCCGTAACATCCCCCTGGAAGAGCTGGCGCAACTGGTGGACATGGACCCGCTGTACCTGATCCGGGTGTTCAAGAAGACCGTGGGCGTGTCACCCCACAGCTACCAGATCCAGAAACGCGTGGCTCAGGTGCAGAACCTGTTGCGCACCGGCGCCAACCTGGCCGAAGCCTCCTTCAACTGCGGCTTTTTCGATCAAAGCCACATGACCCGCGCCTTCAAGAAAGTAGTGGGCATCACCCCCGGCAGCTTCCGTAACAGCCGCGCCTGAAACCCGCGTCCCGCTGCTGATCTTTTCTCCATCGTCCAAGGACCCGCTGCATGCCTACCATCGCTACCCCGGAATTCACTCAACTGCCTGCCGGTGCCGTCGCCTTCCCCGATGCCAAGGACCTGTTCGTCGCAGACCAACAGGAACTGGCCGAACACCTGCTGCCGCTGTTGTCCATCGACGCCAGCCTGATCAACCCAGAATGGTCCGGCCGCCTGCACCTGTTGAGCCCCATCGAGCCTTGTGAAGGGCTGGTGGGCGAACTGACGGAAAACTACGGCTTCGACACCGAGCTGCTGAAGACCAACTGGATCGGCCTGAAGCTTGAGGACGGTCGCTACCGCCTGTGCGGCGACCCGCGTTATTTCTTCCTGCACCCGGACAATGCCCAACTGCCCGAGCCACAACGCGATCTGCGCGCCACCCTGCAACGCCATTACGCCAAGGAGCACGCCGCTTACCAGGCCGCGCGCCAGCTCTATCAGGAGCGCGGCTACCTGAGCTGGCCGGAAGATGCAGAGCGGCGCCTGAGCTTCATCGATGAGCAGGGCGGCGTGGCCGAGGGCTACGGCAACTGGGTGGAAACCGTGGAGTTCCCCATGGACGTTGTCGAGGCCAATGACGACAGCCGCGACATCGACGTCTGGCCCCTGAGCCCAGCGGGCCGACGCTTCCAGCACGCCCTCAGCGTACCCGCCTGCCACTATGGCATCACTGGCGCCGACCTGATCGTGATGTTCTACGAACCGGTGGAAGGGCTGGTGCTGTTCTGCTTCGACTGGTCCTAGGCAAGTGAAAGCCCTGCTGGGCAGGGCTTTGGCAGCAGGCCTGGCTACCCTTCGGGCGCACATCCTGCACGGCGTTTCTGCTGATCGATGTACTGGGCAAATGATTCATAGCGTTCAGGCAAAGTAACCTTGGCCTGTGGCTTGAGGCTCTGGTTCTGTGCTTGATCCTGCTGACTCTGGTCATAGGCATTACAGGCCGAACTCGTGTCGGCCTGCATCTCGTAGATAAATCCGCGTTGCAGGCTGACGTTGCTGGCGCCATCGAAACGGCCCTCCTGAACATACAGCGCCCTTGAGCGCTGGAAGTACTCCAGAGCCTTGTCATAACGATTGGCGTAACTCACCTGCGGCTCACGAAAGCCATTCTGCTCAAAGTCGGTTTTCCACTGCCCATCCAAGGTGGAGGACATCAAGAACCGGCCATAAGCCCGGTATCCATCAGCGAAGCACAACGCCTGACCTGAGCGACGGCACAGCTGCAACGATTGTTCAATCAGCAACTCGGCCGCCCGAGGTCGGTTCTGCTCCAGCATCGCCTCGGCATTGGCCTGCTTCTGCCGGGGATCGGAACTCTCCATTACCCCAACAACTGCACAGCCACTGACTAACAAAATTCCCGTTGTTATGCTCACGGCCTTGTACATGACACGATCCTTGTTCAACCTGAAAACACCCTTCCAAGCATCGCCCGGATGACACCCACGAACAAACTCGGATACTGCTCAGATTGGCGGCCTGTCACCGGCACCGCTAAACCGGCAACTCCACCCGCGCCTCCAACCCACCACCCTCACGGTTGAACAGGCACAACTCGCCGCCATGCTCACGCACGATCGCCCTGGCCGACGACAACCCCAGGCCCACACCGCCGGTGCTCTTGTTGCGCGAGGTCTCCAGACGGAAAAACGGCATGAACACCTGCTCCAGCGCCTCTGGTGGAATTCCCGGCCCACGATCCAGCACCCGCACCCATAGCCGATCCTCGCCCTGCGCCAAGAGAAGCACCGGCTCGCTGCCGTACTTGATCGCGTTATCCAGCAGGTTGGTCATCACCCGCTTGAGCCCCAGGGGCCGGCCGCAATACACCAGCCGCGACGGGCCGCTGAAGGCAATTTCCTGGGACTGATCACGATAATCATCCACCAAAGTCTGCAGCAACTCCGCCAGATCGAACTGGGTCGCCTGCTCCAGCCGCGCATCGTCGCGAAAGAACTCCAGCGCCGAGTTGATCATTGCCTGCATCTCGTCGACATCGCGGAACAGCCGCTGCTGCTGATCGGCGTCCTCGATGAACTCGCCACGCAAACGCATACGGGTCAGGGGCGTGCGCAAGTCATGGGAAATGGCCGCCAACATCTGCGTGCGGTCCTTGATGAAATGCTGCAACTGCGCCTGCATGGCATTGAAGGCGAGGATCGCCTGACGGATCTCATGGGGGCCCACCGGCTCGATGGGCGGCGCCCGAAAGTCCACGGCAAAGCGCCGAGCGCCCTGAGCGAACTGCTGCAACGGCTTGGCCAGGCGCCGGGTGGCGATCAGCGCCACCAGCCCGGTGGAGATCAACACCAGGACAATCACGATCAGGTTGCGTGTGCCCTCCTCCAACCCCCAACTGCGGGACGCCGAGGAAAACATCAGCCAGGACTGATCGCTCAACTGCACCAGCAAGGCATAACGCCCCTCTGTACCCGGCCAATCGCTGGGCTGATAACCCTCGATATGCCGCTCCGGCGGATGCAGCAAGGCGCGAAACTTCTCCGAGCCTCTACGGTATTCAGCGTCCTCCAGGACGGGTAGATCAAAACCTTGTCGCGTCGGGCGCCAGGTGAGGCTGAGATGCTCATCGCTGACCGCCGCAGCCAACCGCGAACGCTGGCTCGGCTCCGAAGCCTCGATCATGTGGACGATGGACGCCGACTTTTCCAGCAACCCGGTTTCGGCCAGCGGTGGATAAGCCCAGACCCCGGCCAATTGTACAAACAGCGCATTGAACGCCAAGGCAGTGAGCATGGCCATGATGATGGTCAGGGCGATCCAGCGCGCCACGGTGTCTCGCAGGCGGTAGCGCCACAACGGCTTGATCAGCTTCACTGGCGGGTCACGCTTGGGGTGAACAGGTAGCCGCCGTTGCGTACGGTGCGAATCATCGCCGGGCGCTTGGTGTCGAACTCCAGCTTGCGCCGCAAGCGACTGACCTGCACGTCGATGCTGCGATCAAAGGCGTCATGGGCCTGCCCTCGGGCCAGGTCCAGCAACTGCTCGCGGGTGAGGATGCGCTGCGGATGCTCGACAAACACCAGCAGCAGGTCGAATTCCCCCGCCGACAGCGGAATCATCACCTGGTCCGGCGAGCGCAGTTCGCGGCGCGTCAGGTCCAGCTGCCAGTCCGCGAACCTGATCAATGGCCGTGGCAATTCACCCGTCAGCGGCCGACTTTCCCCGGCTCGACGCAACACCGCCCGTACTCGCGCCAGCAACTCGCGAGCGTCGAAAGGCTTGCTCAGGTAATCGTCGGCGCCCATCTCCAGGCCCACCACCCGGTCGCTCAGCTCACCCATGGCGGTGAGCATGATCACCGGCGTAGCGTATTGCTGACGCAGGCGCTGGCACAGGGTCAGGCCGTTTTCGCCAGGAAGCATCAGGTCGAGAATGATCAGGTCCGGCGCTTCACGCTCCAGTGCCGCCCACAGCGAAACGCCATCGGTGGCCACAGCCACCTGATAGCCCTGCTGGACAAAAAATTTCTTCAGCAGCGCGAGGACTTCAACGTCGTCGTCCACGATCAAAAGACTGCTCACCGGAGGCATCACTTAAGCGGGTAAAGAAAGCTCATTCAAAACCATTCGGCGCGTCTCGTCATATATTTCAACACCGCAACAAACCTTCAGCCGCGCAATAAAGAGGAAATTTTTGCGCAAGGTTCGCATGCCAGCATCGGTTCTCCCCCTTGGAGCTCCGCCATTCATGCCCACCCTTAACCGTCGCGCCGCCCTTGTCCGCCACACTGCCCTACTGCTAAGCGCTGCCTACCTGGCCGGCTGCAGCAGCCCTGCACCCAGCGGAGCCAGCCTCTGCACTCCGGTCAGCGAGACGGTGTACGACCCGGCGCAATCCTTCAACCGCAGCATATTCGCCTTCAACCGCGCCGTGGACGACTACGCCCTGGCGCCGGTGGCTCGCGGCTATCGCCACCTGCCAGACTTGATGCAGCACGGCGTGCACAACTTTGCGAGCAACTTCGGCGAGCCCAAGGTCTTCATCAACGATCTGCTGCAAGGCAACCCGCAGCGCTCGGTCAACACCCTCGGACGCTTCGCCCTCAACACCACGGTCGGTGTGCTGGGGCTGATCAACGTTTCCGACCCGGTCGGCATCCCGCGCCACAGCGCCGACTTCGGCCAGACCTTTGGTGTCTGGGGCATCGGCGCCGGCCCCATTGTCGAACTGCCACTGCTGGGCAACGGCAACAGCCGCGACTCGGTGGGCAAGGTCCTGAATCTGGTCGTCGACCCGTTCGGCAGCAACAGCGACACCGTGCGCACCTTGAGCACCGTGGCCCTGGTCGGCGGCACCATCGACGGCCGCGCGGCCCTGCTGCCACTCACCGATAGCTTGCAACAACTGCCCGACTACTACGGCGCGATGCGCAGCGTCATTGCTGAACACCGCGCCGCCTTCGTCCGTGAAGGCCGGCTGGGCGCCACCGAACCTGTCAAAGACCACTGCGAGGGCTCCACCCGTGATGACTTCTGAACATCCTGCGCTGATCCTGCTGCAACGCGTCGCCAAGCACGGCGATAACGCACTGCACTGCCGCGAAGTCAGCCTGCAATTGTCCATTGATCAACAACACCTGATCCTCAGCCGCTACACCGAACGCTACAGCCCCGAAGGCCGGCACTGGGTAGAGCGCAAGCATCGAGTGAGCGTGACGGACCTGATGCGCTGGGTGATCGAGCAGGGAGAGCCACAGGCGCTGGTGCAGAGCCACGAAGAACCATTGCCAAAAGCCAGCTGACAGGCGTTCGTCAAAGGTGCAGTCCAGGTCATGCCTGGCTCCTCGCTGCACCTTGCTCGCCGAACACACCTCACTTCGGTCGTGTGGCTGCTCCCACTTCAGCGATTAGCCCCCTGATTCAGAAAATGATCAGGGCGGGCACTCGGTTGTCTGCCCGGTCGTTCAGCCGGCCCCCAGTGCCTGCACAGCCACGTGCCCGGTCACCAGTTCCATGCCGCCATTGATGACGAACTGCACGCCCATCCCCACCAGCAGAAAGCCCACGACCCGGGAGATCGCGTCGATACCCGACTCACCGAGCACCTTCATGATCTGCCCCGAGCAGCGCAGGGCCACCCAGAAGATCAACGCCGTCAGTAGAGTAACCGTGACCACCGCGCCATGGATCACCCAGGGAATTTCGCCATAGGTCGATTGCAGGGTCGAGGCCGAGCTGACAATCAGCGCGATGGTGCCCGGCCCTGCGGTCCCCGGCAGGGCCAAGGGCACGAAGGACAGGTCGCGGTAGTTCGGCAGGACCTTGTCCTGATCCGACAGCAAATCATGCTGCAAGGCGGTTTCATCGACGTTGTTTTTCGGGAACAACATGGTGAAACCCAGATAGGTGACGATCAGCCCGCCGGCGATACGCAACCCGGGAATGGAGATGCCGAACACCTTCATCACCAGGCTGCCGCCGTAGAAGCTCACCAGCATGATCAGCGCGACATACACACTGGCCTTGAAAATCTGTCGGTTGCGCTCGGCGACCGAAAGGCTGGAACCCAGCCCCAGCAACAACGAAATACTGGTCAGCGGATTGGCCACTGGCAGGACTGCCACCAGGCCGATTGCCACGTTATGCAGGTACTCATTCATCAACCACACCCCAAGACTCATGACGACTCGGCAACTACCGTAGCCGGTACTCGAGCATTTATACGCACCGGTCAAAACCTGACCCGGCGGGAAATCTCATAGGCGCTGCTCGCCAGTCGCGGCGTTGCAGCATTGCCGAATCCTAGCTGAGACATTCTGTCGCATTGTTACCAAAGCGGAGAAACACTCTCACAAATCGTTAGCTAGCTAACGAAAAAGCCGATTGTTAGACTCACCGCCACGGTCCTGGACACTGACGCAAAGTCTCAGGCTAGAGCCTTTCCTGCGGCATCGTGAGGGATCGCTAGAAGCATCGCAACCTCTCCCATCCTGCTCGCCCAAGAGGCCGACAGGCCGTCAACAACGCTCGACTGATAGCACGAGGAACACCATGGAACCAGGCAGCTATCAATTGACCATGAGCGTGCTCATGACCCCGGACAAGGCCAACTTCTCCGGCAACGTACATGGCGGAGCCCTGCTGAAGATGCTCGACGAGGTGGCCTTTGCTTGCGCCAAACGCTATGCCGGGCGCTACGTGGTGACCCTCTCGGTGGACCAGGTGATGTTTCGCGAGCCGATCCGCATCGGCGAGCTGGTGACCTTCCTCGCCTCGGTCAACTACACCGGGCGCAGCTCCATGGAAGTCGGGCTCAAAGTGATGACCGAGAACATCCACGAACGCAGCGTGCGCCACACCAACAGCTGCTACTTCACCATGGTCGCGGTAGATGAAGACGGCCTGCCGGTGCCTGTGCGCCCGTTGACTCCGGAAACCCCGCTGGAAAAGCGCCGGCATGCCAAGGCCCAGCAACGACGCCTGCAGCGTCAGGAGCTGCAAGCCCGCTACGACGCCCTGAAAGCACTTCCGGCCTGACGCCTACGTGCGCGCGGCAACAGCCCTGCGCCGCCCCCGCGAAGGCCACCCCGCGATAAGGAAACCCTGCATGAAACTGTCGTTATTGAGCCGATACTCGTGCTTCACGCTGTGCATTGTCTTGACCCTCGGCGGCCTGCTGCTCGCCTCGAGTTTTCCCGGCTGGTGGCCAGTGACCCTGGTGGCCGCCGCGCTAAGCCTGCTGGGCCTGTATGACCTGCGCCAGACCCGACATTCAGTACGGCGCAACTATCCGGTGATCGGCAATATCCGCTACCTGGTGGAACGGGTGCGCCCGGAGCTGCGCCAATACCTGCTGGAAGCCGATGATGACCAACTGCCCTTCTCCCGTAACCAGCGTTCCCTGGTATACGCCCGCGCCAAGAACCAAAGCGCGGAGCAAGCCTTTGGTACCCTACGTGACGTGTATCAGGTCGGTTCCGAATTTATCGGCCACTCGATGACCCCCGCCGAACCGCGCGACCCGGTCGAATTCCGCATCACCGTCGGCGGCCCGCAGTGCACCCAACCCTACAGCGCCTCGATCTTCAACATCTCGGCGATGAGCTTCGGCGCCCTCAGCGCCAATGCCATCCGCGCCCTGAACAAAGGCGCCAAGCTCGGCGGTTTCGCCCACGACACTGGCGAAGGCAGCATCAGCCCCTACCACCGCGAGCACGCCGGCGACCTGATCTGGGAACTGGGCAGCGGCTACTTCGGCTGCCGTGACCAACTGGGACGTTTTGATCCCCAGCGTTTCGCTACCCAGGCCAAGAGCCCGCAGGTGCGAATGATCGAAATCAAGCTCAGCCAGGGTGCCAAGCCCGGCCATGGCGGGATTCTGCCCAAGCATAAAGTCACCGCTGAAATCGCCAGCACCCGTGGCGTATCCATGGACCAGGATTGCGTGTCCCCTGCCCGCCACAGCGAGTTCTCCACACCCTTGGAGCTGCTGCGCTTTATCGCCCGGTTGCGGGAGTTGTCCGACGGCAAGCCCGTAGGGTTCAAACTGTGCCTGGGCCAGCCCTGGGAATTCATGGCCATCGCCAAGGCCATGCTGAAAACCGGGATTCTCCCCGACTTCATCGTGATCGACGGCAGCGAAGGCGGCACCGGCGCCGCGCCCCGCGAGTTCAGCGACAACATCGGCATGCCGCTGCGCGAAGGCTTGCTGTTTATCCACAACACCCTGGTGGGCCTGAACCTGCGGGACAAGATTCGCCTCGGGGCCAGCGGCAAGATCATCAGCGCCTTCGACATTGCCGCCGTATTGGCGCTGGGCGCCGACTGGGCCAACTCGGCGCGGGGCTTCATGTTCGCCGTCGGCTGTATCCAGTCACAGTCCTGCCATACCAACAAATGCCCCACCGGCGTCGCCACCCAGGACCCGCTGCGCCAACAGGCGCTGGTGGTGCCGGACAAGGCCGCACGGGTCTACAGCTTCCACCGCAACACCCTGATCGCCCTCTCCGAAATGATCGCCGCCGCCGGCCTGCAACACCCTTGGCAACTGAATGCCGAACACCTGGTACGCCGCGTGAGCGACACCGAAGTACGCTTGTATTCACAAACCCACGTTTTCCTCAAATCCGGTGAACTGCTCAACGGCCGCTGCACCAGCGAGTTCTACCAACGCATGTGGACCAGCGCCCAGGCCGAGACGTTTGAAGCTGCGCGGCCGGAGCAACAACGACAGTTGCTCAGTGAGCCAGCAAAGACTGAAGTGGCATGAGTTGATGCTGTAGCAGCTTCAAGCAGCATTGCGTTTTAGAAACAGGAGCCTCGATCCAATTGGATCGGGGCTTTTTATTCATGCAGGGCTCTTTGCACTCCCCATAACCTTGGGAGTACCTACCGATTTTGCTAAGGTGCCAAGCCCCAATGTCCTTCGGAAAAGACACCCTCCATGCTCGCCCTTTTTTTCTTCATCTTCAGCTTCTCTATCTGGGCCGCCATCTGGATGATCGTGGTCAAAAAACGCGGCGCCCTGAACCTGGTCGTCGCTAACTTGCTGGGGGCCATCGCAGGGTTCGTCGCATTTTTCTTCACCGTTTTGCTTCTGCCTACGCTTCCTGTTTCCAGCTCCCACGACACCTCAACCGATAGCGCAGCGACCATGACGGCCCCTGAACCTGCACTGCCAAAAATACCGCATCCAGACAGGCACCCTTCCGAGCCGATCAGGTCTTCAGAAAGCCTGTAACCCTCAAGCTTCTATCAGTCGCCAGCAATTGTGCGAGCAAAACCCAGGTGTCTATCGAGCGGAGGTTCGTGCAGCTCCCGCAGGACGCGGTGGATAACCAGGGCTCGGTATCTCGCGGATAGCGCAGGTTTCCAGTAAACAATCCGATACAAAAGCGCTGGATCAACGCTCGTGGTCGACGTTTCTTCAACATCGGTTGCGCTACTATTCCGCCCCCTGTAGACCCAGAGAGACACCGCTGCACATGCCCCTGACCACGCCCAATCTGCCCTCTGTTCTCGCCGGCCCGTTGCTACGGCGCCTGGAGCCGACGCGGCTGGTGCTGTGGCTGGTGGGTTCGCGGCCGTTGTCGCTGACCTTGCTCCTGCAAGCCAGCGGCAGCCCGACACAGGACATCGCACTCGACAGCCGGCAATGCCAGGTCATCCCGGTGGGGCGCCAGGCGTTTATCCACTTGATCGATGTGCCCCTGGACGCCCCCTTGCCCCAGGACGTGGCGATTGCCTATGACCTGCTGATCAGTGAGGCCGAGGACGGTGCTTGCGCCATCGCCGACTGGGCGCCACATCTGCTCTACAGCGGCAAGCAACGCCCGGAGTTCGTGCTCCACAGCCGCATCGACAACCTGCTCCACGGCTCCTGCCGCAAGCCCCATCACCCCTCCAGCGACGGCTTGCTCTGTGTCGACCGCCTGCTGGCGCAAACGCCAGAGCCCCAGCAGCGGCCGGCATTACTGATGATGAGCGGCGACCAGGTGTATGCCGACGATGTGGCCGGCCCCATGCTGCGGGCGATTCATGCCTTGATCGAGCGTCTGGGTCTGTTCGACGAGCATCTGGAAGGCGCGGTGGTGGGCGACAGCGCCGCGCTCTATCGCCATCGTGCCAGCTACTACCAGCGCGCCGAATTGCTCCCGGCATTGAAGAGCAACGAAACCCTGCGCGAGCGATTTTTCGGCGGAGTGAAAAAGCCGATCTTCACCAGCAGCAACGCCGACAACCACTTGGTGACCTTCGCCGAAGTGCTGGCCATGTACCTGCTGGTCTGGTCGCCCGTGCCATGGACCTTGATCGCACCGCAGCCACCACAACTGACGCCGGAGCAGCAGGCGCGCTACGCCAAGGAACAACAGCCCATCGACGCTTTCGTCAGCGACCTGGACGGCGTGGCGCGAGTCTTCGCCCATCTCTCGACGCTGATGATCTTCGACGACCACGACATCACCGATGACTGGAACCTCAGCGCCCAGTGGGAAGAAACCGCCTACGGCCATTCCTTCTCCAAGCGCATCATCGGCAACGCCTTGCTGGCCTACCTGCTGTGCCAGGGCTGGGGCAACAACCCGGATGCCTTCGGCCCGCTACTGGAGCAAACCCGCGCCTTGAGCGCCACGGCACACAACGGGCAAGAGCTGAACTGCGCCGACCAGGATGAATTGATCGACCAGTTGCTGCGCTTCCAGCACTGGCAGTACGTGCTGCCCAGCAGCCCCGCACTGGTCGTACTGGACACCCGCACCCGACGCTGGCGCAGTGAGTTCAACCTGGCCCAACCCTCGGGCCTGCTGGACTGGGAAGCCCTGAGCGAATTGCAACATGAACTGCTGGACCACCCCTCGGCAATCATCGTGTCCCCGGCGCCGATCTTCGGCGTCAAGCTGATCGAGACGGTGCAGAAAGTCTTCAGTTGGTGCGGCTACCCGCTGCTGGTGGACGCGGAAAACTGGATGGCCCACCGTGGCTCGGCCCAGGTGATCCTGAATATTTTCCGCCACTCGCGGACCCCGGGCAGCTACGTGATTCTCTCCGGCGATGTGCACTACTCCTTCGTCTACGAAGTCCTGATCCGTCATCGCAAAGGCGGCCCGCGGATCTGGCAGATCACCAGCAGCGGCATCAAGAACCAATTCCCCGCCGCCCTGCTGGAGTGGTTCGACCGCCTCAATCGCTGGCTCTATTCACCGCGTTCGCCCTTGAACTGGTTCACCAAGCGCCGGCTGATGAAGGTGATTCCCCATGTACCCGAACATGCAGAGGCCGGGGAGCGGCTGTGGAACTCATCGGGGATTGGCCAAGTGTTTTTCAATGAGCAGGGGCAGCCCACAGCGATCTATCAGCACAATGCCGATGGCACCGCGCCGACGCGGATGATTGCGCCAGATTAATCCTCTACTACTCCAGAAACGCTCCCCTGAAGGACCGGAAAAAAGCGAAAAAACCTCCATTTTTCAGCTTTTTTCGCCCACACGGCACCGTTTCAAAGCGGCATGGCCGCGCAATAAACAGCAGGGCAGTACGAATGAAAATCCTTCACCTGGGCATCTCATCAGTTGCACAACCATAGCGGTTGACGCACCGGTTCTGCGCCACTAGGATCGCGCCTCCCTTGGGGAGTAGCCGCCTTCGTTTGCTGAAGGGGGTCACGTCAACATACTTGGCTGGCAAGCCATGGCGTGACCGGTCGTGCGACTTGGCAAGACCATTGGTGAAGACACCTGTCCTGGGTCGGACACGGGTGTCCGAACCATTGGCTCTTGTGTCCGTCCCCAGGTTTCCTCATGCATTCAATGCCCATCACCCTTGCGTTGCTTCTGGGCTCCGCCGTCGTTATCTATCTGGCCTGCGAATACTTCGTCAACGGTGTGGAATGGGTCGGGCGCAAGCTTGCCGTTGGCCAGCAGGCCACGGGTTCCATCCTCGCGGCCTTCGGAACTGCCCTGCCTGAAAGCGTCATCACCTTTATTGCCGTGGTGTTCGGTGGCACCGAGGCTCAGAAGTCGCTAGGTATCGGTGCGGCGCTGGGGGGCCCGCTGGTCCTGGTGACCATCGCCTATGCGGTAGTGGGCGTGACGCTGCTGCTGTCGCGCAAGCGCTTGGCGGATACCGACGCCATCCGCCAGGACTTCAAGCGACTCAGCCGCGACCAAGGCTGGTTCATTACCATTTTCGTGGTGAAGATTGCCCTGGGCCTGGTGGTGTTTGCCTACAAGCCCTGGCTGGGGATCGTCTTTCTGGCAGCCTATGTGGCGTATTTCTGCAAGGAAATGCGTGCCGAGCACGACGACGAAGAGCAGGACATCGAACCCCTGAAGCTATCGCCTCGCCAAGCGACACCGTCGACCTCAGCGGCGGTGTTGCAAACACTGACCGCCTTGCTGGTCATCTTTGCCGCCTCGCACGTCTTCGTCGGGCAACTCGATGCCCTGGGCCCGATGCTGGGTATCCATCCGCAATTGCTGGCGCTGCTGCTCAGCCCGATTGCCACCGAACTGCCTGAGACTCTGAATGCCATTATCTGGGTGCGCCAGGGCAAATATCGCCTGGCACTGGCCAACATCAGCGGCGCCATGATGATCCAGGCCACTGTGCCCACCGCGTTTTGCCTGTTCTTCACCCCGTGGTTGCTGGATAAATCCCTGGTGTTGGCGGCAGTCATTACCTTGCTGGGTGTGAGCACCCTGTTCTTCGCTTTCCGCAAAGGCATAATCTCGCGCACGCTGCTGGCTTCGATGGCCCTGCTGTATGTGCTGTTTGCGGTTCTGCTGGTTGCGCTTGATCTATAGGCAGCCGCGAAACTCACCGGCCCGGCGAGCACGAAACCAGGACAGGGAGCCATCTATTTCAATGGACATTGAGAGCAGGAAGGAAAGTGTCATGTCAGCTCAAATCACCCCGGAACAACGGGCCGACATTCGCTACGTGCTGTCAGACGCTTTTATAGATAACGAGGTGGATTACCCCTACATCGCCCGGGAAACCGAGGCTTACGATCGCGCCGAGGTGGAACGCATCCTGTACTACGAGGTAGCGCCGGTATGCTACGTCAACCTGATGTCGGTGATCCCGGAGATCTGGCAGGGCTTTCAGCGCGAGTGGTTGCTGGAGGCCATCGAAAACAGCCTGGAGCGGCGCCGCAACAGCCGCGTACAGGCATTTCGCGACGACCTGTTTATCCGCTGGATCCGCTTTCGTGGCGCCTATATCTGGAAAGAGATCTGCCAGCACTACCGCCACTGAGCGCCTTACCTGGAGTCGTTCAATCGGGCATCGGCAGAACAGTAGTCGCTGGGTTTGAGGCCCACCGGCTCCGGCAGCATCCGGCCCTGGGCATCGATCTTGCGCAACATCGCGGTGCACATGCCGTCCTGGAGAAAGACCATCTGATAGGTTGCGCCGGCCTCGGGGACGAAGGTCACGCTTTGCTCACACACGGCGCGGAAGTCCCGGCTCATACCCGGCTCGGTATTGTAGAACTGGAAAGCGAACGGGCGATTGGCCGGAAGCCTCAGTTCGTTGGCGCCAAAACCCTCCTGGCGACGCATGCGATCGGTCTCGGCCGTCATCGGAATGCCCAGGTTGCGAAAGTTCGGGTTGGGGCGGCCACGATGGGGCTTGACCATCAGGCCCGAGCCCGGTTTGCGCCAGTCGACGCAATCGCTATCGGGCACACCACGCACCAACCCCTGTGCAACGATACGAATAAGCGCGGTATCTGCGGCCGCGGCCGGCCCGCGGTAGCTCACGGCAGTGGCCTTGAGTGTCGAGACATAGGTACAGCCACCAAGCCCCAGGGACAGGCCTAGCAACAAAAGCGAGTGAAACCTCATGATTCATCCTTGATGGATCGACTGCAAAGGGGGGGGACGGGGCAAAGGATGGCAATCTTACAGCAGGCAAACTGGACGTCCGGAGATTTTTCTCCAGCCCTTTTAGCCCGCGCGCAAGGAGCAATGATGCCTATCGGGTGGCAACAGATCCGCAACATGATGAACACGCTGATCGAAGCCGCCGGCTACTGGATTCGCTTTCGCGGCGCTTATCTCTGGGAGCAAACCTGCCAGCACTACTGCCCGTAATGTCGCGCATTGGCGTTGCAGAAATCGGTAGAGTGCAGCGCTACCGGCTCCGGCAGCTTTGCTCCATGTTCATCGATCTTGCGCAGCAATGCGGTGCACATCTGATCCTGGAAAAACTCCATCTGATAGGTCGCACCGGCCTCGGGGACGAAGGTCACTTTCTGCTTGCACACGGCGAGGTAGTCCCGACTCATTCCCTCTTCCCTGTTGGAGTACAAGAAGGCGAACGGGCGGTTGGCCGGGATCTTCAGTTCGTTGGCGCCAAAGCCTTCCTGGCGGCGCACGCGGTCGGTCTCGGCCGTCATCGGAATGCCCAGGTTGCGGAAGTTGGGGTGGGCAATGCCGCGATGGGGCCGGACCATCAGCCCCGAGCCCGGCTTGCTCGAGTCGACGCAGTCACTGTAGGGCACGCCATGCACCGAGCCTTTGGCGACGATGCGGATCAGCGCGGTTTCGCCAGCATCGTCCGGCACCCGGTAACTGCAACCACTGAGGCCCAGGGACAGGCTCAGCAAAAGAATCGAAGGAAGCCTCATGATTCATCCTTGATGGACTGACAGCGAATGCCCGGCGGGAAATGATGGCAATCTTACATCGGTGCAACAGAACGCCTGCAGGTTTTTTATCCGTGTTATCACCCAGCCCACAAGGAAGAATGATGAGCACTGACTGGCAGCAAATCCGCGACATGATGAACACGGTAATCGACAGCTGCGAACAGATCGAAGCCGCCGGCTACTGCGAGGAATATCGTTCGGCCAAAGTGCCGATCGACGGGCGGGACTATTCGGTGCATGAGTTTCTGATCAGTGCCTGGACCCTGCCGGAAAACCTGCGCTACCGGATCATCCAGGAGCGTCACGACCAGGGTACGTCCCTGCCTTATGTACCCGAATCCGCGCGGGCGCTGGTGGCCATGGCCCAGGCCTGCGCCGAGCTGATCGGCGCCAGGGAAACAGCGCCTGCCAAGCAGGCCATCAGCGGCATGCGGCACTGGTATTCCCAGTACGCCGTACCGCATCTCAAGACAGCACTAGAGCAGGCGAAGAAAGCCGAGGCTTGAGCGACCTTGCAACAGCGACTACTGGGTAGCCGCTGTTGCAGTGATCAGTAGCGTGCGTCCGCCGGGCGGCCGCCGTTAGGCCAGTCCTTGATCTTGTCCGGGAAGTCCGGGCGCGGCTGATGAGAGAAGTACTCAGCCACGTCCAATGCTTCCTGGTCCGAAAGACCGCCCTGGCCCAGGGGGAATTTCTCGTGGAAACCAATCGGCATGTTGCGTTTGACGAAGGCCGCAGCGGTGTTGGTGCGGGCCATGCCGGCGCCGATGTTGAACGATTGATCGCCCCACAGTGGCGGGAAGATCAGGCTACCGTCGGCACGTTTCAGGCCCTCGCCGTCAGCCCCGTGGCACACCGCGCATTGCTTGGCGTACACCTGTTTACCGTTCTCGGCATCGGGCTTGAGCGACGGGTCGATCTTGCCCACGCCGCGGCCGGCCACCTTGTCTTCGGGGCGGGTGTTCATTTTCATCCACTCGAAGTAGGCGACCATCGCTTGCATGTCGGCACCGTTCACCGGCAGCGGCTTGCCGTGCATGGAGCGACGGAAGCAGCCGTTGATGCGCTCCTCCAGGGTGATGGTCTTGCCCGCCCGCGGCGCGTAGCCGGGGAAGAATGCCGAGACGCCGACAAAGGGTGAACCGTCGGCCACGGTGCCGGCGTTGAGGTGGCAACTGGTGCAGTTCAGCGAGTTGCCAACGTTGTCCGGCAGCAGGGCCTTGGTTTCCAGGTGCAAGCGCATGCCGCGCACCACTTGCTCGGCGTTCGGCGCCGCCAGCAGGTTGGCCAGGCGCGGAGTTTCGAACAGGGTGTTTTCCACTTGCGGGCTCAGCTGTGCGCGCATCTTTTTCACCTGGTCAGCGCTGATGGCCGAGCCGTTGTTGCCCCAGCTGCTGCGCACGAAACTGAGGATCTCGGCGATCTCGCTATCCGCCAGTTGGGCGAACCCGGGCATGGTGTAAACCCGTGGGTGAGCAGCGGTCTGGGCGGTCTGCCAACCAGTCAGGGTGATGTGCAGCAAGGACGTCGGATTGGCCGAGGCGATGCTGGGGTTACCCGCCAGGGATGGGAACATCTGCGGTACGCCGGCGCCGTCCTGGCGATGGCAGTCGGAGCAGAACTGCGCGTAGCCCAGGCCGCCGCGGGAAGTGAACAGGTTGCTTGGCGCAGCCGCCGGGGTCAGTACCACCGCAGGCATTGGCAGGTCGTCCTTGCCCGCCGGCAGCGACTTCAAGTAAGCGGCAATGGCCGTCAGGTCTGCATCGGTGAAATGCTGGGTACTGTGATGGATCACATCAGCCATGTTGCCGGACACCGTGGCAAAGCGGTTCTGCCCGGTCTTGAGCAACTGCACCGTGTCTTCCACGGTCCACAGGTTGCGCAGGCTCAGGGCCCGCCACTCTTCCACCGTCTCGCCGGCCAGGTAGTGCTGGCCGCCGGACCCGGTGTCGCTCATGGCCTTCTCCTGGAAGGCAATGCCCCGCGGGGTATGGCAGGAACCACAGTGGCCCAGGCCCTGGACCAGATAGGCGCCGCGGTTGAGCTGCTCGTCCTTGCCTGGATCGGCCTTGAACGGCTGGTTATCGACGAATACCAGGTTCCAGAACCACAGGCCCCAGCGCTGGTTGAAAGGGAAGCCCATGTCGGCCTCCAGGTTGCCCTGGGCCACCGCTTCCACGCCGTGCAACAGGTAGGCATAGAGCGCCCGCATGTCCTCTTCGCTCATCTTGGCGTAGGACGGATACGGCATAGCCGGATACAGATGGCTGCCATCCGGGGTCACGCCTTCGCGCATGGCGCGGTCGAATTGTTCGAAGCTGTAGCTGCCAATACCGGTGTCACGGTCCGGGGTAATGTTGCTGGAATAGATAGTGCCCATGGGCGTCTTCAACTCCAGGCCGCCGGCCATGGTCGCCCCGCCCTTGGCGGTGTGGCAGGCGATGCAGTCGCCGAGTTGGGCCACGTACTGGCCACGCTGGATCAGGTCGGAATCAGGGGTGGAAACAGCGGCTGCCGGGGTCGGCTCGCTGCCTTGGGCAGGGTATACGCAGAGCAGCGCGGCGCCCAGCAGGCACAGGCGTGACAGAGATAAAGCCATCAGGTTATTCCTTTAAAATCCGCCTGGGGTGGTCCCCTCGGCCGATATCCACAAAGGTTTTTATTGGTTGTCTCAGGCCGTCACGGTGCCGGCCCGGGGCTCGATACCTTGTGAGTTCGAGCCTGTTTCCCTTGTAGCGGATTTTTCTGAAAAGCCCGTTGATATGGATCATGGCCCTGTAGGCAATGTCCTGTATGGCCTGCTCTGCGACGCTTTTACTCGGTGCTTTCCACGCCCAGCCCCGCAGCCTGCCAGTCGATAAAACCATCGTCCAGGCGGCGCACCTTGAAGCCCTTGGCACGCAGCAACGCCGCGGCATTCTGTGACAACACGCAATACGGGCCACGGCAGTAGGCTACCAACTCCTGGTCCACCGGCAGTTCGGCAAGACGCTGTTCCAGCTCTTCCAGCGGGATGTTGATCGCCCCCGGCAAATGCCCTTGAGCGAACTCTTCCGGTGGGCGCACGTCCAGCAGGGTCATGCCGCCTTCCTGCAGGCGTTGGCGCAGCTCTTGCCGGGAAATGCCTTCCAACCGCGCCGGCTGCTGAACGCTGTCGGCCAGCAGTTCACGGATCTGCCCGTGGTTGTAGTCGACGTATTGGCGCAGGGCGCCAAGCAACGCGGTAACCGGCCCCTGACTCAGGCTGTAGAGCACGCGCTTGCCATCACGCCGGGTCTGCACCAAACCACCCCGACGCAGCTGTTGCAGGTGCTGGGAAGTGTTGGCCACCGAAAGGCCCGAGGCTTCCACCAGGCGTTCCACCGGCTGCTCGCCGCCAGCGATGTGCTGCAGCAGGATCAAGCGGTGGTGGTGCCCGAGAATCCGCGCCAACTCGGCCATATCGGCCAGGGGCTGTTGAAGAAAATTCGAATCGCTCATTGACAGCTCCTGCTGCTTTACTGATCATTCAATCATTAAATTGAATGAAATCTTAACACACGAGAGCCCTGGGCTGAACCACTGTGCATCGTGCTTCAAGGAGTCTTTATGCATGAACTCATGGCGTTGATTTTACAGGCGCTGCCGATCGGTGTCGGCGCGACAGTCATCCTCGATCTCTGGGCCGTGTTTCAACAGCGAGTACTGAAAATTCCCGCAGCCAACTGGGCCATGGTCGGACGCTGGATCGGCCACTTTCCTCGAGGGCAGTTCGTGCATCAGAACATCGCCCTGGCCGCTGCGGTACCGGGTGAACGCGCCCTGGGCTGGCTGGCTCATTACCTGATCGGCATTGCCTTCGCCGCCGCGCTGCTACGGGTCTACGGCCTGGAGTGGGCGTCGCAGCCAACGCTGGCACCGGCGCTGGTGGTCGGAGTACTCACGGTGTGCGCACCGTTTCTCATCATGCAACCCTGCATGGGCGCTGGGGTCGCGGCAAGCAAGATGCCCAAGCCGAACCTGGCCCGGCTGCGCAGCCTGATCGCACATTCGGTGTTCGGGCTGGGGTTGTATGGCGCGGGGATGTTCTGGGCGTGGGTGCTGGGGCAGACTGTGTGACTTCGGCGCAATGAGACCAAGCGTTCAAATACGCAGGAAGTGATCAACCGATGAAGCCACCGATTTGCGACCTCTGCCACAACGATTTTTGCTCCGAGCACTTCCATACCGGAGGTGGTGGAGACCTGGTGCAATTCGCTGACTATCGCCCCCTGGCTCAAGGCAGCGCAGGGCATCCTCATGGTTATCCATGGTTCTGCAATGAACACTTGGCCAGCGCCCAAGCGCTGGCCGCACTGAGCTACGCCGACGCCATGACGTTGCTGACCAGGCAATATGGCCGCTTCGCGGGTTACGAGCCCCTCGCCAACAGTGATCCGGCACTTTGGATCACCGAGGTCGGCCCTGCCCCTGCCAAGGTTTTTGCCTTGATCCGCCAAGCCATGGCCATCAGCCCGTCAGTCGCCAAGGAATTAGTGACCGGCGGCCCATTCAAAGTGATCGAAGCCTGGCCGCAACAGTTCAAGGTCTGGCAAGACGCACTGATGCATATCGGTGCCAAGGTCGAGATACGTTATCCCTCGTCGAAGTCTGCCAATCGCGTAAAGGCCGATGCCGTCGAAAGCTGATCCCGCTCACCGATGAACTCCTCGCTTGCGGGCTCCTCATCAAACCAACTGTCCCAGCGCTCCCCTGCCGCGACCATGACCCGGGGCCGACCGATAACGAGCACCTCGACTTCCGTCACCCCCTCCTGCAATGCTGCCGAAGCGGGCAAACTGACCCATTGTCTACGCTGGGTCCTGATGACATGACCTCGCTCCATGGTTCTAGCCCCCGACGAATATCCTGGGCACTTGTGCCTGCGGATGGAATCAGAGTTCTTTGTCGCATCATTGTCGCGCTGCTTGCTTTCGCGCCCAGTCCAGAAGGCCCTGCCCATGCTTGAACACCTCGACCTCAACGCCCTGATCGCCGCCTACGGCTATTGGGTGATCTTCATCGGTTGCCTGCTGGAGGGCGAAACGGTGTTGATCCTCGGCGGCATGGCCGCGCACCAGGGCACCCTGCAATGGCTGCAGGTGGTGGGCTGGGCCACCCTCGGCGGGATCCTCGGCGATCAACTGCTGTTCTGGACCGGACGCTACTCCGGTGCCCGCCTGCTGCCCAAACTCAAGCGACACCAGGCGGCCATCGACCGGGTCAAGGGGCTGATCGAACGCTATCCCTCGACCTCGGTGTTCGCCGTACGCTTTCTCTACGGCATGCGCCTGGTCGGCCCGATGGTGATCGGCGCCAGTGGCCTGGCACCGTGGCGCTTCGCCTTGCTCAACGTGCTGGGCGCGGCGGTCTGGGCCACCCTGTTCGTCAGCGCCGGCTACTGGGCCGGTGAAGCGCTGCAGCACTTCCTGGGCGACCTGAAACCCTATCGCCTGCCGATCTTCCTGGCGGTGGTGACCCTGGTAGCCATCGCGGCCCTGGTCCGTCATTGGCGCAACCGACGCAAAGCGCAACAGGTGCAAGACCACTAAGTCGGCGCTGATGGCACATCGGGAATTTTCATACTGACCCGGCGACTTTATTTCGTTTGTCCCGGGCGCCCGAGGCTGGCTTAGATAGGGCTCGTTTCCGGCAGACAGAGCCCGCCCCCATGAGCCACGACAGCATTAGCCGTTCGATTTCCACCGTCCACCCGATCTGCCTCAGCCACGGCCGCAACGCCGAGGTCTGGGACAGCGAGGGCAAGCGCTACATCGACTTTGTCGGCGGCATCGGCGTGCTCAACCTCGGACACTGCCATCCACGCATTGTCGCGGCCATCCAGCAGCAGGCCACCCAACTCACCCACTACGCCTTCAACGCTGCACCCCACGGCCCCTACATCGAGTTCATGCAGCGCCTGGCGGACTTTATCCCGGTGACTTATCCGGTCAGCGGCATGCTCACCAACAGCGGCGCCGAAGCGGCCGAGAACGCGCTGAAAATCGTCCGCGGGGCCACCGGGCGCACGGCAGTCATCGCCTTCGACGGCGGCTTTCACGGCCGCACCCTGGCCACCCTCAACCTCAACGGCAAGGTCGCCCCCTACAAGCAGAAGGTGGGTGTGCTGCCGGGTCCGGTGTACCACCTGCCCTACCCCAGTGCGGACAATGGGGTCAGCGCTGAGGAAGCGCTGAAGGCCATGCAACGCTTGTTCAGCGTGGAGATCGATGTCGAGGAAGTGGCCTGTTTCATCCTCGAACCGGTGCAGGGCGAAGGCGGTTTCCTGGCCCTGGATGCCCAGTTCGCCAGAGCCTTGCGGTCGTTCTGCGACAGCCATGGGATCTTGCTGATCGCCGACGAGATCCAGTCCGGCTTTGGCCGCACCGGGCAACGTTTTGCCTTCTCCCGGCTGGGCATCGAGCCGGACCTGATTCTGCTGGGCAAGAGCATTGGCGGCGGGCTGCCGCTAGGCGCGGTGGTGGGGCGCAAGGCACTCCTCGACGTGCTGCCCAAGGGAGGCTTGGGCGGCACCTATTCAGGCAACCCGATCGCCTGCTCTGCAGCCCTCGCCACCCTGGAGGAAATGACCGACGAACACCTGCAACTCTGGGGCGAGCGTCAGGAACAGGCGATTGTCGGGCGCTATGAGCACTGGAAAGCCAGTGGGCTCAGCCCGTACCTGGGACGTTTAACCGGAGTCGGCGCCATGCGCGGCATCGAGTTGGTGAATGACCGGGGCGAACCGGCACCGGAGCATTTGAGCACACTGCTGAGCAGTGCACGGGAGGCCGGGTTGCTGCTGATGCCCAGCGGCAAGTCACGGCACATCATCCGCCTGCTGGCACCCTTGACCACGGAACCTGCAGTATTCGAGGAGGGATTGGATCTGCTTCAAGAGTGCCTGGCGGGCCTGTGAGTGCAGGCCCACCAGCGGGCGTCACTAGAACAGATAGCCCATGTAGATCCCCGCGCCACCACCGGCCTGTACACCGGCATTCATGCCGGCCATGACCACCGCGCCCTTGGCTGAGCGCAGCAACTTCTGGTTGACCGTGGACGCGGCAATGAGCGAGGTCGCCGGATTGGAGTTCATGGCCATCGACAACGCCAGCAACTTGGGATCGAGGCCGAACAGCAACGCCGTGGCCGAGCCGCCGACCACCAGTCCGGCACCGACCTCGGTGTACATGCACGGCCCGGTGATATCGTCATCGGTCAGGTCACCGCTGGCCAGGGCGTCGCTGACAAACACTTTGCCGGTGCTCGGGAAGGCTTCCGCAGCACCGGTGCCGGCCACACCCTTGCCCTTGACCTGGATATTGACCTTGCCAAAACGCGGCAGGCGGGCACCAAACCCCACGGCCAGGCCGAGACCGCCATAGCGATAGCTGACGTCCTTGCCCTGGGGCGAGCGCAGGATGATCGAACCACCGCTGCCGGCCACCAGGGCCACGGTCAGGCCGCCGCCGCTGGCGGTCTGGTACAGCCATTTACTTTCATTGACCGGAATCGGGATGCTCAGGCTCATGGGGTCAAAGTCCTTTTGATCGTTGCATGGTGCGCCCGCCGCGCTGGCTGAGGATTCCCAGCAGACCGGCAATAGCGAAAATCAGGCCGAGGAAACCCAAGACTCCCGGGGTGGCCCAGAGCGCGGCAGGGTCGTCGATGATGGCGCTATTGGCCGGCTGCTGGGGCAGGTAATACACCCGCACCGACTGGTCCTTCTGGTAACCGAAGATAAAACCGCCCTGAGGGTAGGAAATCTTTTCACCGCTGTTGCTGGTGAAGGCGATCTCGGGGTGCGAACCGCCAGCGTTCAAATCGCTGACGATACCGTCGGCAGTCTGGGCGCTGGCGAGGAACTCGCGACGGTCGAGGGTGAGATTGACCGCAATGACCAGCAGGCCGATGCCGATCAGGGTGAACAGCAGACCCTGGAGGATCTTGCCGAGGCGTGACGGGGTGGAGTTCGCCATGGGCTGTCTCGATATTCGTCCGTGAAAGAGGGGGAGGTCACGATAGCAAGAAACCTCCCGCTGAAAAAACCATTACCGAGGTGTGGATACCCGCCGGCAGCGGCGTCCAGGCTCCCGAAAGCCGGCTGCTGGTGCCTGTTAAGACGCTTGCAAAGCAATCACTCGACGGGCAGTACCTTGGTGAATTTTGTCCGCAATAACCGGCGGAAGTTCCAGTACCAGGACCGGCGCCAGGCTTTTTTTCAACAAACGCTGGGGCAAGTCACTGGCAAACAGCCTGAAACAGCGCAGAAAATTCTCTGCTGGCGCTGTTGACCCCCGCGCTCTGGCGACGGATAAAGCCCCTCCCCGTTCAACCATCGCCGCAAGGACGCTCCATGACCGATCAAACCACTTCCGAGCAATGGCCACCCGCTGGCTGCCCGCCCCTGGCCTGGCCGATCCTGCCCGATCAGGCCGCACGGCTGAGCTGGTACCTGGCGGTGATCGGTGCCTATGGCGCCCTGTGGGAAGGTCACATCAATGAGCCGCAATTGACGCCCGCCGACGAGGAAACCCTGCAAGCACTGGAGCAACGCCTGGGCTGCCGATTGCCGCCGTCACTGCGCGACTACCACCGGCAACTCGGGGTGCTGTCCCTGGCGGAAATCCTCTGCAGCGTCGAGCCTGGGCACATCGCGATCCAGCCACTGCTGGAGGCCTACCCCGGCATCGTCGATATCCCCGAGATCGATCTGGACTTGGGGTTGGCTCAACGGTTGATCGCTTTCGGCGATTACCTGGGCAACGGCAATATGTTCTGCTTTGAACGGGAAACCGGCGTGGTCTACTACTTCGACCACGACACCGGTGCAGCGCTGACGCGCTTCTTCGAGTCCGCCGAGGAGTACCTGGATGCGCTGATACTGCTGACGCTGGGCGAGGTCTACGACGACGATGACAGCGTCGAAGCGCTGATCAGCCAGCGCTATGGCGAGGACCTGGTGCGCAAATGGCGCTATTGAACAGCCGCCATCAGTAGCCTCTTTGCAGGCGCTCCTTCTCGCGGTCCTTCTCGCATTGACCTTCGCCTTCCTTGTGCGACGTCAAATTAACGCAGGGACCTGCCCATCCCCCCATGGCCACAGCCGCTACCACCACAACCGCCAGCACGGCACCAGCCACCACGATCACCACCACGTCCCCGGCCAAAGAATGGGGAGTCTCGACCTTGCGTGGCGAACCTGGCCCGGGCTCCAGGGTTGCGGTCTGCATCGTCGCCCAGAGGGTATAGCGCAAGGCCTCGGCCTCCGGCCCTTGCCCACCGATACGCTGGCAAGCGTCCAGTGCCCGACTGACGTAGACATCCCCCACTTCACGCGGCGCCCCCGCAGGACGCGCCTGCTGAACATTGAAGTCATCGATCAGGGTCTTGAGCTGCGTTTCGTCCGCCTGCTGGGCAGCCACGCATTCGCTCTCGGTGTCGAACCCTCGGCTGGTCCTGGTCAACGCCTCCAGCCAATAGTCGGAGTCCACGTAGAACCCGAACTGACTGCCGTCAGGCAAGACCTGCTGATACAGCTTGAGGGAGCCGACAAAGCCCTTCCCGGAGTCGGTCAGGCGACGGATCTGTTCGTCGCTCAGTTGCTGATTGAGGGGGTAGCCATATACCTGGGGGCCCGTGACCACCGGCCTGACCTTGGCCGGCGTCGCGGTACAACCGCCCAGCAACGAGGAAACCATTACCAGACTCAAAACACTGCACAGCATCCTTTGCATTTCATGCCCCAGGGACGGTGGACGACTCAACAGCCAGGCGCGAGATTACGCCATATTCAAACCGCTGTTTCGAGCGTTTTTTCCAAACCCTTAATGCCCCGTTTTGACCAGGATCGGTTGTTGCTGATAACGCTCTGGAAACAGCTGTTTGAGGTGCGCGACCTTGGGCAGATCGTTGATCACAATGTAGGGATAAGAAGGATGCTCGGTGAGAAAATCCTGGTGATAATCCTCCGCCGGGTAAAACGCCTTGCCACTTTCCAGGCGCGTGACAATGGGTTTATCGAACACCCGAGCGGCATCGAGCTGAGCGATATAGGCCTGGGCCACCCGCTGCTGCTCGGCACTCTGCAAGAACAGCGCCGAACGATACTGAGTGCCGCTGTCCGGGCCCTGGCGGTTGAGTTCGGTGGGGTTGTGAGCCACCGAAAAATAGATCTGCAACAGGCTGCCATAGCTGACCTGAGCCGGGTCGAAGGTCACCTGCACAGACTCGGCATGGCCGGTGTCGCCATCACTGACTCGCTCGTACTGCGCCGTGTTCGCCGCACCTCCGGCATACCCGGATACCGCCCGCTGCACGCCCTTCACATGCGCGAACACGCCTTGGACGCCCCAGAAGCAACCGCCGGCAAACACTGCTGTTTCGCTGCGGGCCGAATTATTTTCATCCAGCGTCGGCGGCGCGATCAGCACTGCATCCTCGGAACCGCCAAAGGAGAACGCCGAGCTTTGCCCCGCGATTCCCAATGCCACCAACGCCACTAGCACCGGCAAAATACTCTTCATGCTTGCACCCTCCTGTAGCCGCTGCCGGCTCGGGCCGCGGCCGGACGACAAGGCCCTGCTCAGGGCCTGCAGAAATAAACCAGAACCCAGCAAGCCGCGCGTGCGCGCCCTACGCCTCAACCAAAGGTAAAGGCATAGGCTTGCACCCCGGATTGCTGAAACTCGATGCTGAAGGTGTGGTCGCCGATTTCCCCCTCCTGCCGCACCAGCTGATACAGGCGCTGCTCGGTGACCTGACCACTGCCATCAGGCGCTACATCCACCCCATGGGCGGCACCCGGCGCCTGCCCATCGATCAGCACCTTGAAGCGCACCGGCTGGCCGTCGGGCCCCGGGCCCAGCACCAGGTGCAGGTCGCGGGCGTGGAAGCGATACACCACCGCCGCTCCCGGCGCCGTGGCCACCGCGCTCTCGGCCCCGACCTGCCACTGCCCACGCAGCCCCCAGTCGTTCAACGCCAGCTCGGTGGGCACGCTGTACGCCGCCACGCTGTCCGGCGCCAGGCTGGCCTGGGGTACGAAGTTCTCCGAGCGCTGATAGCCGACGTAGGTTTCCGGCGACTGCACGGCGCTCATGTCCGCCGCCTGTTGCACGCCTCGGGCATCGGCCTGGATCAGCCCACCAGCGACCTTGGTGTTCCCGGCTTCGCGCAGCAGTTGCTGGATTACTCGCTCCGATTCGGCGTACTCACCCTCGCCGAAGTGGTGATAGCGAATCCGCCCCTGGGCATCGGCGAAGTAATGGGCCGGCCAGTACTGGTTGTTGAAGGCGCGCCAGATCGTGTAGTCATTGTCGATCGCCACCGGGTAAGTGATGCCCAGGTCCTTCATGGCCTTGGTGACGTTGCCCACATCTCGCTCAAAGGCGAACTCCGGCGCATGCACGCCGATCACCACCAGCCCCTGGTCGCGGTACTTCTCGGCCCAGGCTTTGACATACGGCAGGCTACGCAGGCAGTTGATGCAGGAGTAGGTCCAGAAATCCACCAGCACCACCTTGCCCTGCAACGCCTCGGCACTCAGGGGCGGCGAATTCAGCCATTGCACCGCGCCGTCCAGGGGCGGCAGTTGACCTTCCACCGGCAGCGCCGATGCACCAGCGGCCATTTTCATGGCTCCACCGGCGGCCATCATCCCGGCTTCCGGTTGATCGGCGGGAAGCACATTCTGCGCCATCATCGCCCCGCCCCTGTCCTGCGGACCGCCCAGCAGACGGCCGACCAAGACCTGCTCCAGGCCACCGGTGGAAGCCGTGGAGACCCGTGCCAGAATCCCGGTGTCCCAGCCCATGGCAATCGCCACCACCCCCGCCAGCATTGCCGCCCCCAGGCCTTTGCGCAGCCATTCACCGGCGCCCAGGGAGCGCTTCATGGCGGCAAACACCCGGCCTCCCAGCAACAGCGCCACGGCCAGGGAGGTAGCAGCCCCGGCGGCATAGGCCAGCAACAACAGGCTGGTGCCGATATTGGCCCCTTGCAGCGCCGCGCCGGTCAGCAGCAAGCCGAGAATCGGCCCGGCACAGGGCGCCCACAGCAGGCCCGTGGCGACACCGATCAGCAACGAAGCGCCGGGCCGCGGCCGTGGATCGTGGCCGGCAGCCTCTGACAACCGGCCGCCCATGGCCACCAGCGGCCGAGTCAGCCTTTCGGCCAGCCGCGGCAGCAGCAGCGTCAGCGCGAATAGCGCAACGAACAGCAACGCGAGCCAGCGACCGTACTGATTGACTTGCACCACCCAGCCGCCGCCCACTGCCGCCAGGGTAGCGACCACGGCAAAGGTCAGGGCCATCCCCAGCAGCAGCGGCAAGCCACTGCGCAAAAACGGCTGCCCGGTGCGAGCGAAGACAAAGGGCAATACCGGCAGAATGCACGGGCTGAGAATGGTCAGCACACCACCGAGATAAGCGAGTAGCAGTAGCCACATGACGTCGTCCTTATAGCGAAGAAGAGATTCCCGGAGCCAGGTTTCAGGCCGCTTGTGGAATGAAGCTCAGGGCCAGGCCATTCATGCAGTAGCGCAGACCGGTGGGCGCCGGCCCGTCGTCAAACACATGCCCCAGGTGACCGCCGCAGCGCCGGCAATGCACCTCGTTGCGCTGCATGCCGAAGGTCCGGTCGGAGCGCTGGGCCACCGCGTGTTCCAGAGGCGCCCAGAAACTTGGCCAGCCGGTGTGGCTGTCGAACTTGGTGGCCGAGGAAAACAACGCCAGGGCGCAGCCGGCACAAGCAAAGGTGCCGGCATGGTGTTCATCGTTGAGAGGGCTGGTATAGGCACGCTCAGTGCCTTCCTTGCGCAAGACCTGGTACTGCTCGGCGCTGAGCAAGGTGCGCCATTCACTGTCGCTGTGGCTGACCTCAAAGGCCTCGTCGGCAACGGCAGGTTCGATCAAGGCGCCATTTCCGCCCAACCGTGGCAAAACCCCGAGGGCCAGGGCCGCCGCCCCCAGGCTGCCGCCTGCCAGTAACAACTGTCGGCGTGAAATCATGGCTGTCTCCGAAAATCATCCGGGTGGGTAATGAGCACAGCCTAAGCTTGGGGTTATCGCCAAATCCTCACGCACAGTTAAACAATTCGTGATAACTCGCCTGCGGGAAAAACGCCACAATGCGTCCATTGCCCCACGAGGCCCGAGTGTCGATGGAACAAGCCAAACGCGTGCTGGTGGTCGAAGACGACCAGCACATCGCCGACCTGATCGCCCTGCACCTGCGGGACGAACAACTGGACGTGGTGCACAGCGCCGACGGCAACGAGGGCCTGCGCCTGCTGGAGCAGGGCGGCTGGGACGCGTTGATCCTCGACCTGATGCTGCCTGGCGTCGATGGCCTGGAGATCTGCCGTCGGGCCCGGGCCATGACCCGCTACACACCGATCATCATCACCAGTGCCCGCTCCAGCGAAATGCACCGCATCCTCGGCCTGGAACTGGGGGCCGACGACTACCTGGCCAAGCCGTTTTCCATGCTCGAGCTGGTGGCCCGGGTCAAGGCCCTGCTGCGTCGGGTCGACGCCCTGGCGCGCAACCTGAAGATGGACAGCGGCAGCCTCAGCGCCGACGGCCTGTCGATTGATCCACTGAACCGCGAGGTGGTCCTCGATGGCCGACGCCTGGACCTCACGCCCCGGGAGTTCGACCTGCTGTATTTCTTCGTCCGCCAGCCGGGCAAGGTGTTCTCGCGCATGGACCTGCTCAACGCGGTGTGGGGCTACAACCACGAGGGTTACGAGCACACGGTCAACACCCACATCAACCGCCTGCGGGCCAAGATCGAAAGCGACCCGGCGCAACCAGTGCGGATTCTTACCGTGTGGGGCCGCGGCTATAAATTCGCCACCCAGGAGCCGACATGAGGCTGACCCTGACCCAGCGCCTGTCCCTGGTGTTCGCCCTGCTGTTGCTGGTGTGCTGCTCGACCTCGGCCTGGCTGCAGGTGCGTGCCAGCCGCATGCATGAGCTGGAAGTGGTGCAGGGCCTGTCCCGGGACCTCGCCGGGCACATCGCCCAGGACACCCAGTTGATGGACGCCAACGGCCTGCTGCCCAATGCCCTGCGGGAGTTGTTCAGCCAACTGATGCTGGTCAACCCCAGCGTCGAGGTGTACCTGCTCGATGCCCAGGGACGCATCGTCGGCAACGCCGCGCCGGCCGGTCGCCTGCGCCGCGAACAGGTGGACCTGGCACCGATCCGCCGCCTGCTCGATGACGAGTCGCTGCCGATTCTCGGTGACGACCCGCGCAGCCTCGACGGGCGCAAGGTGTTCAGCGCCGCGCCGCTGATGGTGGGCGGCAAGCAGGCCGGCTACCTGTACGTGGTGCTGCTCAGCGAAGAACATGACCGCTTCGCCGAGCGCGGCGCCACCAGCGCGGCCTTGAACATCGCCCTGTGGTCCATCGCCCTGGTGGCGCTGCTGTGCCTGATTGCAGGCCTGGCCGCCTTTGCCCTGATCACCCGGCCGCTGCGCACCCTCACCGAGCGGGTCAGCCATTTCGATATCGACGGCGCCCCTTCCCAGGATTTGCCAGACACTGCCGTCGCTTCCCGCAGTGGCGATGAAATCGCCGTGCTCGACGCCACCTTCCGCCAGATGCAGGCCCGGCTCAGCGAACAGTGGCGCTCCCTGACCCGCCAGGACCAGGAACGCCGGGAACTGGTGGCGAATATCTCCCACGATCTGCGCACACCGCTGTCGTCCTTGCACGGTTACCTGGAAACCCTGTCGCTCAAGGACGCCAGCCTGAGTGTCGAAGAGCGCCGGCGCTACCTGGGCATCGCCCTGGACCAGAGCCGCAAGGTCGGCGGCCTGGCCCAGGCCCTGCTGGAACTGGTGCGCCTGGAACATGGCTTCGTCCAGCCGATCCTCGAACGCTTCTCCCTGACCGACCTGTTGCAGGACATCTTCGAGAAATTCGAACTGGCCGCCGAAGCGCGACAGGTGCAGCTCAAGGCGCGCTTCGCCCCCGGCACCTGGGTGGTCTGCGCTGACCTGGGGCTGATCGAACGGGTGCTGACCAATCTGTTCGACAACGCCCTGCGCCATACCCCCGTTAGCGGCGAGATCGAAATCAGCCTGCAGGCCGACGGCCCGCAGGTGCAGGTCAGGGTCAGCGACAGCGGCCCGGGCATTGCCGCAGAGCTGCGCGAAGGGCTGTTCCTGCGCCCGTTCAATATCGGCGGTGCGCGCCGCGATGGCGGCCTGGGGTTGCGCATCGTGCATCGCATCCTGCAATTGCATGGGGTGAACATCCGCCTGGTGGATGAACCCGGACGCGGCGCGACCTTCCGCTTCGCCCTGCCGGTGGAGGCCAGGACCGCCGAGGAGTGGGCCCGACAATCGCGGACAACCGAGTAGCGACGAGGCCCGATACGCCAAACCGGGGGCCGGGCCTCAACTGACGCGGCTACCGGCGTAGAATTACTCCCCTCCGTCCGCCCTCGAACAAGGATGCTCCATGCTTCAGCGCGCCCTGCTCTGCACCCTCCTGATCTTTATCGCCCTGCCCGCGATCGCCGCGTCGGCCACAGTGGAACGTCGTTGCGGCTGGTTCGAGAACCCGACCCCGGCCAACGCTACCCTCACCGACCGCGACGGCGTCTGGGAAATCGCCAGCCAGGGCGGCTATCAGGCCGAGGGCGACTGGCCCACCTTCAGCGACCAGCAATGGGTGCGCACCAACAATCATTACGGCTACGGCTGTGCCTGTGTCAGCGCCAGCGCTGATCCACAGACTCATCGCCTCGACCAACTGCACAAGGCCAAGGCCCGCCCGCTGGCCGCCTGTCGCAACGATCCCAGCCTGTACGAACCCTTGAGGAAAGAGGCCGGGATGCCCGTCTTGCCCAAGGGTTCGCCACGCTTTCAGGGCCAGGGGTTCAGCCTGCAATACCCCAAGGGTTGGAAGCTCAGCCAGACGCAGAACTGCATCACCCTGGACCACCCGAAAAAACGCCCGAACGAAGAGTACACCCTGTACCTGTGCCAGCAGCAGGGCAGCCTGGAGCAGGCCGCCGAAGGGCTGTTTTTCTATCAGGAAAACGGTGTCTGGATGCGCAGCGCCGGAAGGGACAAGCCCAGCCCGGTGCTTGAAACGAGTGGCCCCGGCTGGAAAGGCCTGCTGGCCTATCAGACCTGCGGCATCAGCGATGAGGAAACCGGCTTCCACGCCGCCGGCGGCACCTGCCTGATGGCGCTGATCGACAGCGGCCAGCGTCAGGTGGTGGCCGACAGCGTGGGGTTCTTCCAGGACTTCGCCACCCTGGGGGCAATCCTGCAATCGATCCGCTTCGACCCGGCGCCAGCGGCGCAATAGAGCCCGCGCTAGGGCACGGCCCGATACAGGGTTTGCAGGTGGGACAAGCGCAAGCCGCCGTGCTCCAGGTTGCGCCGGCTTTGCGAGTTCACCAAGGCGGTGGCCGCCACACTCCGGGCACCGAGGGCAATGGCCTGCTGCAACCGATGGGCGATCAGGGCCCGGTGATAGCCCTGGCCCCGCGCGGCCCTGGTGGTAAAGGCGGTGCCCAGGTAGGCCACGCCGTTGTCGGCGATGAACAGCGCCGCACCGGCCAGCGCAACGCCCTGCTCCCGCAGCAGGTACAGATGCCCACGTCCATCGTTGAGCAAGCCGCCAAAGGCCGCCTGGTTGACTGGCCGGGCGGCCGCAGGGGTATTGAAGCCTTCGCGGTGCAGCGTGCAGAACGCTTCCAGCGTCGAGGCGGTCACCGGCTCGATATCCAGCACTGAAGGTGGCGCCACAACCTCGTCCACAGGGGCGAACAACTGCCCATGGGTCCAGCCCTTGAGGCGCTGCAACGGTAGCCCTTCCAGCTCCAGATTAGGAGCGACCCTGGCTGACTCAGCGGTCAAGGCGATCGCCGGGGCGTACTCCGCGCAGCGCTGCAACAGATCGACCAGGCGCCGAGCATCCTGCGACCCGTCGCCGTGTACCCGGTTCATCATCGGGCTGGGATTGCCACCGACGACGAAGGCACCACAACCCGGCTCGCCCTGCAGGCTGGCCCGATAGGGGTTGCCCGGCAGGCTCGCCAGGCCCTGGACCCGGGCCCGCAGGTATTGGCTTTCGGCGTACTCAAGCGCCAGCGCGCGGCTAGGGTCCATCTCAGCGATTACCCACCGGAATTTCACTGACCCAGGGCACCCGCACCTGCTCGGCAATGCGAGCGGCCTGCAGTTGCAAAGCTTCGGGTTTCGCCCGGCGGCCGAACAGGCCGGTGAAATGCAGCAGCAGGCGCCCGGCGAACCCCAGGGCATCGCCACGCCGACGGGGAATCAGGTGCAGGTGTGCATGGGGAATGTGCTGGTTGGTGGCGCGGCCGTCATTGACCAGCAGATGGGTGCCTTCGACGCCGTAGCCGGCACGTCGTTGCGCCGCCAGCAGGCCATCGAAGACCTGATACAGGTGCTGGCGGACAAAGCCGGGCAATTGCTCGAGCTTCTCGACATGCTGCTGCGGAATCAGCAGCACATGACCTTCACCCAGCGGGTGCACGTCCATGAAGGCCATGCAGTGTTCGTCGCGGTAAACCACGGCCGCTGGCAGGGTCCCAGCGGCAATCTGGCAGAAAATGCAGTTCATCCATGAATCCTCAAGTGACAAGGTGCGTCCCTACGGGCGACGTCAATGTAACTCACCTTATCTCTTGAAAGCGCGCTCCTTGAGCAAGCCTGCGGATCAGTCCAGGGCCAGATAGGCGCCCGCATCGGCCTCGATCATCACTGGCAGGCGGCTGTCCGCCAAGCTCAGCAGCAGCTCGCGCAACTGCGCCGGGGAGTCGGCACGGTGATGCGCGACATGGCAGCTCTGGGCCAGGGCCTGGAAGTTCGGCGTGAGGATGTCCACCCCCAGCGGTTCGATGTCACGGGCCAGCATGTAGTCGCGGATCTCGCCGTAGCATTGGTTGTTCCACACCAGCAGGATCACCGCGATCTGCGCTTCACGGGCAGCGATCAACTCACCGCTGGTGAACTGCAGGCCACCGTCGCCCACCAACGCCACCACCGGACGCTCGGGCTGCGCCAGCTTGGCGCCCATGGCAGCCGGCAAACCGTAACCGAGGGTGCCGTAGCCGCTGCCGGCATTGAACCAGCTGGCTGGGGCCGGAGCCTGGTAGCCACAAGCGCCCTGGTACACCGGCTGGGTCGAGTCGCCCACCAGAATCGGCGTGTCGAGGGTGTCCCGCAGCAGGTCGAGCAAGCCCTGCAACCCTTGCTGCTTGGCGCTCCAGCCCCTGCGCTCGGCCTGGTTCACCCGCTGCACGCTGTCCACCGCCCAACGCCCGCGCGAACTCGCTGGCACCACCTTGCCCAGCAGCGCCTGCAAGCCTTCCTGGGCATCCCCCACCAGGCCGACATGCGCTCGCTGGATGCCCATGACCTGCATCGGGTCGATGTCCAGGCGGATCAACGAGCCCTTGAAGCGCAACGGCCCCAGGCCGAAGAAGTCGTAGTCGGTCTCCCCCAGCTCGGTGCCCACTGCAAGCACCACGTCCGCCTCGTCGATCAGCGCCCGGCCGTGGGCCGAGGACTGCACGCCGTCCAGCAGCAGCGGGTGGCCGCAAGGCAACAGACCCCGGGCGTTGGTGGTCAGGGCCACCGGCGCCTGCAGGCGCTCGGCCAGTTGCCGCAGTACCTCGGCGCAACCCCGAGCACCGCCACCGGCGAGAATCAGTGGGCGGTGGGCACTGTTGAGCAAAGTCACCGCGGCATCGATCGAAGCCGGCGCCGGCGCCGGCGCGCCAGGCAGGCTGCGAGGCATCAGGTTGAGGTTGTCGGCGGGCATTTCCAGCACGTCCAGGGGAATCTCGATGTGCACCGGCCGTGGCCGCGCACACTTGAACACGGCAAAGGCCCGGGCCAGGAGTTCCGGCAGTTCGGCGGGGGCCTGCAAGGTATGACTGAAGGCACAGACCCCGGCCACCATCGCCCGCTGGTCCGGCAGTTCGTGCAGGTGGCCGTGGCCCAGGCGCAGGTGCTCGCGGCGGTTGACCGTGGAGATCACCAGCATCGGCACCGAATCGGCATAGGCCTGGCCCATCGCGGTAAGGATGTTGGTCATGCCGGGACCGGTGATGATGAAGCACACCCCGGGCTTGCCGCTGGCCCGGGCATAACCGTCGGCCATGAACCCGGCGCCCTGCTCATGCCGTGGGCTGACGTGGCGCAAACGGCTGCCATGCAGGCCGCGATACAGCTCGACGGTATGCACGCCGGGAATCCCGAACACCGTGTCCACGCCATAACCTTCCAGCAAACGAACCAGCGACTGCGCACAGGTGGTCATCGACTACTCCTCTTGTTCTTATACGTGCCGGCGACACCCTGCGCCCGGCTGATGTCGAGGGACATTAGTCGCTGCACCCAAGGGGCAACAATCGAAAAAAATAGCTGCGATTGCTCAATAAAATTCACGCTTTGCCGTTACGCCGCGGCTCCGGGTGCAGCCGGGTGATGCCTTGCAGCTGGGACTTCACCCATTCGCTGAAGGCCAGCACCACCGGACGCTCGGCCTTGAGCAGATCCGCCACCAGGTAATAGCCGCGATTGGACTCGATCTCGGTGCCGAAGGGCTGCACCAGCAGCCCACGGGCCAGGGCCTCGCCGCTGATCAGGTTGTCGCCCATGGCAATGCCCTGGCCGGCAATGCAGGCTGACTGCACGAAGTGTGCATCGGCGAAAATGATGCCCCGGCGCACATCGACATTCGGTGCCCCGGCAGCCGCCAGCCAGACCCGCCAGTCGGAGTAGTCGATCATGTGCAGGAGCAAGGCATGGTCCAGCCCGTCGAGGGTCTTCAGGCCGCCCATGGCGTTCACCAGGCTCGGGCTGCACACCGGGAAATAACGCAGGGAAACGATCTTCTGCACATGCTGGTTGGGCCAGTCGCCCATGCCGTAGGCGACGAACAGATCGACGCTGCTGTCGCTGGTGTCCCCCGGGGTGCGCGGTGACACCAGCTGCAATTCGACCTGGGGATACAACGCCTGGAATTCGGCGATATGGGTGCACAGCCAATAGGTGGCGAACCCCGGCGGGCTGCTGATGCACAACCGGCCGCTGACCTGCTGGCCATCGGAGCGCTGGCCGGCCTCGAGGATATTGGCCAGCAGCAGGTGAATGTCCCGCGCGTAGCGTTCGCCCTGGTAGGTGATGCGAATGCTGCGGCCCATGCGCTCGGTGAGGGCAAAGCCCAGGGTTTGCTCCAGGCTCTTGATCTGGTGGCTGATGGCGCTGGGAGTCAGGTTCAGCTCATTGGCGGCTTCGGCGACACTGCCCAGGCGAGCCACCGCGTCCAGCGCACGCAGCGCGGTCATGGAGGGATAACGCATACCGATCATGCCTCGACTACAGAAAAACGAGTGCCAGCACGATAGCCGCAATCGCCGTCCGGCAATAGCCTTGTTCGTCGCAGGAAAAATAACCGACTACTGAAAAAAATTACCGGGTCCAGCTAAAAATGCTCGATTGACCCCATGCCGGCAATGGCTAATTCTCAAGCCCTACCCTGTGCCGGGTCTTGCCCGGCCATCGCACAATAACAAGAGGGTCGACCCTTGCAATCGCAGCCCAACTCCGTCAATCCCGTGGTGGCGATCGATGATCTGCACAAGAGCTACGCCGATCACCACGTGCTCAAGGGCATTGCCCTGCGCGCCAATGAAGGTGAAGTGGTGTCGCTGATCGGCTCCAGTGGCTCGGGCAAAAGCACCTTGCTGCGCTGCATCAACCTGCTGGAAATTCCCTGCAGCGGCAGCTTGCGCATCAATGGCGAAGAAGTCCGCATCAAGACCGATCGCGCCGGCAACCCGCAGGTCGCCGACCCGGCCCAGGTAGCACGCCTGCGCACCCAACTGAGCATGGTGTTCCAGAGCTTCAACCTGTGGCCCCATCGCACCGTGCTGGAAAACGTCATCGAAGCGCCGGTGTATGTCCTTGGTGAAGACCGCAAGGACGCCATCGCGCATGCCGAGCACTTGCTGGAAAAGGTTGGCCTGGCCAACAAGCGCGACACCTTCCCGTCCTTTCTCTCTGGCGGCCAGCAGCAGCGAGTGGCCATCGCCCGGGCCTTGGCCATGCGCCCTCGGGTGCTGTTGATGGACGAGCCGACTTCGGCCCTGGACCCGGAACTGGTAGGTGAAGTGCTCAAGGTCATCCAGGGGATTGCCGAAGAAGGTCGTACCATGATCCTGGTGACCCACGAAATGGCCTTCGCCCGCGACGTGTCGAGCAAGGTGATGTTCCTTCACCAGGGGCTGGTGGAAGAAGAAGGGCCACCCCAGCAAGTGTTCCTCAACCCGGTCAGCGAGCGCTGCCGGCAATTCGTCATGGCCCAGGAAAACCGCGCCTGACGTCCCGCTTCAATCCTTGAAAACAACAACTTCGATAAAGGGTAAAGCCATGAAAAACCTGCTCAAGGTGCTCGCCACCGGTTGCCTGTTCAGTGCCCTGGCCAGCCACGCCGTGGCCGCCGACAAGATCGTCTTCGGCATCGCCCTGGAACCCTACCCACCGTTCTCGATGAAAAGCGGCAACGGCGACTGGAGCGGCTTCGAGCCGGAACTGATCAAAGCCCTGTGCGAGCGGATGCAGGCCCAGTGCCCACTCAAGGAAGTGGCCTGGGACGGGCTAATTCCGGCCCTGCAATCGAGCCAGATCGACGCCATCCTCAACTCGCTGAGCATCACCGATGAGCGGCAGAAGGTCATCGATTTCTCCGCGCCCTACTACCAGACCCCAGCCATGTGGGTCGCCGACCAGAGCCTGGAGTTGGTGACCAGCCCCGAAGGCCTCAAGGGCAAACTGATCGGCGTGCAGGGCTCGACCTCCAACGCCACCTTCGCCAAGGCCTACTACGGCAAGACCTCGACCCTGCGCTACTACACCACCCAGGACGACATGATCGCCGACCTGCAGAGTGGGCGCATCGATGTGATGCTGGCCGACGCCCTGACCATCGAGCCGATCCTCAAGACCGCAGCCGGTGCCGGCCTCGCGGACAAGGGCCTGGCGCCCAAGGATCCGTTGTTCGGTTCCGGCATCGGCGTTGGCCTGCGCAAGGGCGACACTGCCCTGCAACAGCGGATCAACACCGCCCTGGCATCGCTCAAGGCCGATGGCAGCTACGACAAGATCCGCAGCCGCTACTTCAGCGTCGACATCTCTGCCAACTAAGCCGTCCGGCGGGCCCGTTTCGACGGGCCACCGGCGTTGACTGGATACGTCATGATTTCTCTGTCCGACCTTTCCCAACTGTTCGTCGCCGACGGCTGGCTCGGTGCCCTGGCCCAGGGTGCGCTGGTGTCCCTGCAGATTTCTGCCGGGGCCTTCGTCCTCGGCCTGGGCATCGGCTTGCTGGTGGCAATGATCAAGCTCAAGGGGCCGCGCTGGCTGGTGAAGCTGGCCAACATCTACACCACCCTGTACCGGGCCATGCCTGAGCTGCTGCTGATCCTGCTGCTGTACTACGCCGGCACCGACCTGCTGAACATGGCCATGGCGGCCATGGATCGACCAAGCGTCACGGTCAACGGTTTCATCGCTGCCGTGCTGGTGCTGGGCATTGTCCAGGGCGCCTATTCGGCGGAGATCATCCGCGGTGCGATCCAGGCCATTCCTCATGGCCAGATCGAAGCGGCCCGGGCCTATGGCATCGAACGCTGGCTGCTGGTGCGGCGCATCCTGCTGCCGAGCATGCTGCCCTATGCCATGGCCGGGTTGTCGAACCTGTGGCTGGTGCTGGTCAAGGACAGCGCATTGATCAGCATCGTCGGCTACAGCGAACTGCTCTCGGTGGGCAAGCAAGCTGCCGGTTCCACCAAGCATTACCTGGTGTTCTACCTGGCGGTCGCAGCCTTCTACTTCGTCATCACCCTGGTGTCCGGCAGCGTGTTCCGCGTGCTCGAGCGACGCACCAATCGCTGGCTGCCCCAGCACTAGGAGGCTCGGATGGATTTTTCCTGGATCAACAGTTTCTCCAACGAACTGCTTCGCGGCCTGGGCATCACCCTGAAGTTGCTGGCCCTGAGCGGTGCCTGCGGGTTTGCCCTGGCGGTGGTGGTGGGCTTGGGACGGGTGTCGCGTAATCCGCTGATCCGTGCGCCCATGCAGTTCTACATCAGCGTCTTTCGCGGCACGCCGCTGCTGGTGCAGATCTACATCCTCTATTACGGGGTCGGCAGCCTGTTCGCCGCCTACCCGCCGATTCGCGGCAGCTTTCTCTGGCCCTACCTGCGCGAAGGCTTCTGGTATGTGGCATTGGCCCTGACCCTGAGCGTGGGTGCCTATGTCGGTGAAGTGTTGCGCGGCGGTTTGCGCGCCGTGCCCAAGGGCGAACTGGAAGCCGCCCGCGCCTATGGCATGGGCTATTGGCTGACCCTGCGCCGGGTCTGGTTGCCCCGGGCCCTGGAGCTGGTGCGTCCGACCCTGGTCGGCGAATGCGTGCTGCTGCTCAAGGCCACTGCGTTGGCCTCAACCGTCGCAGTCACTGACCTGCTGGGAGCTGCCAACCTGGTACGGGCCCAGACCCTGAAAGTCTACGAGCCGCTGCTGGCGGTAGCGGTCATCTACATCATCCTGGCCTTTGTCATCGAACACCTGTGTGCACGTCTGGGCCAACCCTCACAAAGCCGAGCTCCCCAGCGTCAGGCCTGAACCCTTTTATTGCGCGGGCGGCAAAGCCCGCGAGGAGAACAGCATGCGTTACTCACCTTTCGTTCAGCGCATCAGCGGCGAATCCGTCAGCGCCTGGGACATCCACTACGCGGCCATCGAAGCCCGTGGCCGTGGTGAAGACGTGATTGTCCTCAGCGTCGGTGACCCGGACTTCGCCACCGATGCACGCATCAGCGACGCGGCCAGCGCCGCCCTGGAACAAGGCGATACCCACTACACCCACGTCCTCGGCCGCCCGGCGTTGCGCGAAGCCATCGCCGCCAAACAACGACGCCTGCTGGACATCGATGTCAGCGCCGACAACGTGGCCCTGGTGGCCGGGGCGCAGAACGGTCTGTTCGCCACCGCCCTGTGCCTGTTCAGCAGTGGCGACGAAGTGCTGGTGCCGGAACCGATGTACCTGACCTACGAGGCCTGCATGCATGCCTCGGGAGCGAATATCGCCTGCGTCGAGCAACCGGCCGCCAACGGCTTTCGCCTGACCGCCGCGGCCCTGGAAGCGGCGTTGACCGACAAGACCCGAGGCATCGCCCTGGCCACGCCGTGCAACCCCACGGGCAACGTCTACAGCCGTGAAGAGCTGGAAGCCGTGGCCGCGGTGGCCCGCAAACATGACCTGTGGGTGATCTCCGACGAGGTCTACGGGCAACTGACCTACGACCGCGAACACCTGAGCATCGCTTCGCTGCCGGGCATGGCCGAGCGTACGGTGATCCTCAACAGCCTGTCGAAAACCCATGCAATGACCGGCTGGCGCGTAGGCTGGGTGATCGCTCCCCCGGCGTTGGTCAGCCACCTGGATAACCTGCTGCTGTGCATGCTCTATGGCCTCCCCGGGTTTATCCAGGAAGCCGCGCTCAAGGCTCTGGAGCTGGACGAGGAAGTGGTGGGCAGCGCCCGCGAGGTCTATCGCCGTCGGCGTGACCTGGTGGTGGCCGGCCTCAAGCAAGTGCAACTGCTGGACTGCCGCGAGCCCGAGGCCGGGATGTTCATGCTGGTGGACGTGCGCCGTACCGGGCTGTCGAGCATGGACTTTGCCTGGCAGCTGTTCCGTGCCACCGGGGTTTCGGTGCTCGATGCCCAGGCCTTTGGCGCCAGCGCCGAGGGTTTCATTCGGATCTCCTTTACCGTCGCCGATGAGGTGCTCAAAGACGCTTGCCAACGCATTGCCGGCTTTGTCGAAAGCCTCAACGCCAGTCGCTGAACGCAGGACCAGGGCCGGCCAGAACGGCCCTTGCACCCCAGACAAGAACACCGTTGCGCCTTACCTTTTTTGCCCACCTTTGAAGGGCCCCCTGCTTGAGAGGTTGACCCCCGTGACCGCTTCCGACCAATTCAACTCCACCCATAGCGCCGTCGATCAATACGCCGAACTGGTGCTGCACAACGGCCGGATGTACACCCTCGATCCGGCCCAGCCCTGGGCCGACGCCGTGGCCATCCGCCAGGGCAAACTGATCGCCGTCGGCAGCCTCGCCTCCCTGGTCTCGCTGATCGGGCCGCATACCCGTCAACACGATCTGGACGGGGCCTTCTGCATGCCCGGCCTGCACGACATGCACACCCACCCGGACCTGGCCCTGGCCCCGCGCTACGCCGATGACCTGGACGTAGGTATCGAGGACCCGACCCCGGCACAGCTGGCGGCAGCGATCCACGCCTACGCCGATAGCCATCCTGGCGATGGCTGGATCTACGGCCAGTACTGGGTGCGCTACACCTTCCGCGAGGCCGACCTGACCCCAGGTCGCGAGTGGCTCGACAGCGTCATGCCGGATCGCCCGGTGGCCCTGCTGGACCGCATGTGGG
This sequence comes from Pseudomonas sp. Fl5BN2, assembly GCF_009908205.1. Classification (NCBI taxonomy): domain Bacteria; kingdom Pseudomonadati; phylum Pseudomonadota; class Gammaproteobacteria; order Pseudomonadales; family Pseudomonadaceae; genus Pseudomonas; species Pseudomonas sp. Fl5BN2. The sequence continues at coordinate 55,315 of NZ_JAAARL010000009.1, forward strand.
GGACCATGATGGTCAACTCCAAGGCCCTGGAGCTGGCCGGCATCGACCGCCACACCAGCGACCCGCGCAACGGCTACCTGGAGCGCGACGAACTGAGCGGCGAACCCAATGGCCTGCTGATCGACGGTGCCTACGCACTGATCCACGCCGCCATGCCGCCGACGCCGGTGTCGGTGCTGCGCCGGGCCTATCGCGATGGCGTGCACTTCCAGACCTCCCGCGGGGTCACCGCCACCAAGTACGTGCACGTTTGCGAGAACCGCTTGCAGGCACTGAAGGAACTGGACGATGCCGGTGAACTGACCTTGCGCGTGGAAGCCGCCATCAGTTGGCAGGACGATATCTTCCCCGTGCGCCGCCGTTGGGAGCTGCTCAGCGGCGAACGGCATTTCTATCGCAGCGCACGCTTGAATGCCAATGCGGTGAAGTTCCATTTCGACGGCACCGTGGAACCGAAGTCCTCCTATCTGCTGACCCCCTGGCCGCAAGAGTCGAGCTGGCGCGGCAAGCTCAACCTGACCCCGGAACACATCACCGACATGGTGGTGGACATGGACAAGCGCGGGCTGCGGGTGATTGCCCACTGCACCGGCGACGGTGCCTCCGATGTGTTCCTCGACGCGGTAGCCGAAGCCCGCCGTCGCAACGGCAACAGCGGCATCCGCCACCAGTGCGCCCACAGCACCCTGCTGCACCCGGGCAACCTCAAGCGCTTCCAGAGCCTGGATGTGATCGCCGAGTTTTCTCCGGCGGCCTGGTACCCGACCCCTTTCGCCAGCGGCGCCCGTTCCGGCTACGGCAAGGAACGCCTCAAGCGCATCTACGACTTCAAGGGAGTGCTGGCGGCCGGCGGCATTGCGGTATTCGGCACCGATTGGCCGGTGGCGTCCATCGACCCCTGGCTGGCCCTGGAAACCATGGTCACCCGGCAGAACCCGTGGAACCAGGAACCCGACTGCTTCGGCGAGCCCATCACTCTGGAACAGGCGCTGCAGGTGGCGACCCTCAACGGTGCACACGCCATGGGCCTGGAACACCTGACCGGCAGCCTGGAAAGCGGCAAGTCGGCGGACCTGATCGTCCTCGACCGCGACCTGTTCGCCCAAGGCGCGCGCAACTACATCCACCACACCCAAGTGCAACTGACCTTCGTCGAAGGGCAACTGGTGTACGACCGCCAGGGCACCTTCAGCGACACCCCGCTGCAAGCAGTCTGGGAAGGCCTGCCACCGGTGATCGAGGGCAAAGACGCATGAACCAGATACCGAGCATTCCCGTCACGGTGGTTGCCGGTTTCCTCGGTGCCGGCAAGACCACCCTGCTCAACCGTATGGTGCAACGTGCCGACAGCAGTCGGCTGGCGGTGATCGTCAATGACTTCGGCGAGCTGAACATCGATGCGGCGATCATCGCCGAGGTCACCGACGCGGTGTACAGCCTGCAGAACGGCTGCATCTGCTGCACCGTGCAGGAGGACCTGCTGGCGCAGTTGGTGAGCCTGTCCAAACTGCGCCCGACCCTGGAACGAATCGTCATCGAGTGCAGCGGCGTCTCCGACCCGCAGCGCATCGTGCAGACCATCGGCTACCCGCAGTTGCGCAACCGCCTGCACCTGGATGCGGTGATCACTTTGGTAGACGCCAGTGGCTACCAGGCCCTTGAGGGGGAAATGGCCCGCCTGTCCCGGGCCCAGGTGGCCTGCGCCGATTGGGTGCTGCTGAACAAGGCCGACCTGGTGGATGCCGAGCAACTGCAGAGCATCCGCGCCAGCCTCGGTGGTCGCGCCCCAGTGTTCGATACGGTACAGGCCGAACTGCCGGCCGAGCTGCTGCTGGCGCCACCGGTGCGTTCCACCGAGGTGCTGTTCAGGGCCCTGCCCCAGGCCCACGACCAGCTGTTCGAGAGCTGGGTCTGGAAGAGTTCGCGGCCCTTGCAACCCAAGGCCCTGCGAGACTGGCTGAGCAAGCTGCCGGCCGATCTGCTGCGCCTCAAGGGCCTGGTGCGCCTGGAGGGCAACGAGCAGCCTTACTGGTTGCAGCATGTAGGCAACCGCAGCCAGTTCACCCTGGCCGCCGAACAACCCACCGAACATGCCGCGCAACTGGTGTTCATTGCTCGCCGTGGCAGTGATCTGCGCCAGGAACTGGAAGCCGGGGTCAGCGATACACAGGTGACGTAAGGGGGCCTGCTTCAAGTGCCACCCCGAAGACCTTGGGAGGCTTCACCGCAGCCTGGGTAAAGCGCATTATGGCTCGCACTTTTGCCACCGAAGCAAGGATGCTGCAGATGCTCGAGATCCTCCAAGGCACGCCTCTTTGGGTGTACGCGGTCTTCGCCCTGATCTGCGGCTACGGCCTGCGTGCCCGCTCGACCCTGCGCGAGAGCCGGCGCTCGTTGCTGATTGCACCGCTGATACTGCTGGCCTGGTCACTGTGGTCGCTGAACCTTGGCGCCCATCCACTGCTGTCGCTGGCGGCCTGGACCAGTGGCGCGGCGCTTGGCAGCCTGCTGGCCATGCTGCTGTTTTCCAGCATCGGGGTGGTGCTGGAGTCGGGTGGCGAGGCCATTCTGGTTCCCGGAACCTTGAAGATCCTCGGTATCTCGCTGCTGTTCTTTGCGGTGAAATACTGGATCGGCTATCAGACCGCCGTGCACCCCGAGCAGGCTGCCGGCATGCAGATGTTGAGCATCAGCGGCGCCGCCGCAGGCTTTACCGTTGGTCTGTTCTGCGGTCGCGCGCTCAAGTTGTATCGCCACCTGCTGATCCTTCGACTCAAGGCCTGAAGACGCCAGGACAGTGCACTTTGGGCGACGGGGAATCTTCGCCGGGAATGTCGGTCTGTAGGGACACCTCGATCGGGCAGGCGCTTGGTCCGTGACAATAGTCTTCGGGTCCAATAGATTAGGCGCCCCCCGAAAATCCCCCTGGGCCTTTCGCGCCTCAAACCCGTTAAACCAAGTAGTGGATGTTCAATGCCTGATTCCAACCCCAAAGAATCCGTCGTCGCCTTGTCCAACAAGAGCGAATACGAAAACGCCATGCATCTTTCACAGCACGTGTCCCAGGCCAAGACCATCAGCGAGATGGTGCTCGACGCCTTTCACACCTCGAAAGAAAGTGACCAGATTCGCGAACTGCGTGCCGCTATTCGCCAGGCCCACGACCGCTTTGACGACGATACCGCCTATGAACTCATGGGCCAGCTCAAGCAGTTGAAGGATGCCGAGACCGCAGACCTCGCTGCCCTGGAAGACCTGAGCAAGAAATTCCCCATCAGCCGGATCCTCTCCAGCTACAAGGACGACCCGGACTTCCAGGAACTGGTCTACGGCCTGGCCCTGAAAGTGCTGAACCAGACCCACCAGGCCATCAGCAACCCCAGCGGCGGCAAGAGCAAGGCACGGCCGAAGAAGGAAATGGAAGTGTTCGCCATCAGCAAGGACGGCATCAGCGTCACCCTGCCGATGCGCCCGCGCTCCAAGGCCAACGTCGACCGTGAAGCCTTCGAATTCCTCGGCTTCGCCTTTGTTGGCGAAGGCGACGAGGCGGAGCTGGAAAGCGAGATGTTCTTCGACAAGGATGGCAACGAGCAGCAGGCCACCCGCAAGAACATCGTTACCGCGATCCAGCAGCAGACCGCGTTCGACGGCTACAGCGTGCAACAACAGCTGTAACCCGGCTCCGGTAGGCGCGAGCTTGCTCGCGAAAACCTCGGCAGCGCCTGCAGCAGACATGAAAAAGCCCCGTACTTCAGCGCGAAGCCGGGGCTTTTTCTTAGCTCAGCGATCCCCGTAGTCGAGGATGGGGTACATCGCGCACAACGCCTCGGTCTGTAGTCGGAACTGTTCCTGCAACGCAGGCTCCAGGTGGTACTTTTTCTCGCCAAGGGGCATCACCTTGTCCAGTATCTGACAAACCAGCTCGACTACCTCTCGGCACCCCTGGGGATCGATGTAGCGTTGGGCGATGGAGCCAGTACCGATACATAGCCCATTGGCGACAAATGACGATCGGGTTTCACCCGGTGCACGTTTTTTGTTCACGATGATGCCGCACTGCTCCAGTGCCGACTCTGCAATGGAACCGCTGATGCCGCCCCGCAAACGCAGCAGAATCATATGGTTTTCCGTCCCCCCGCCCACGACTTCGTAGTCCTGCGCCATAAACGCGCTGGCCATTTCATCCGCAGTGCTGCGAATCCGCGCCATATAGGCGTCGAACTCCGGGGACATGGCGTAGCCCAGTGCGGCAGCCTTTGCCGCAATCATATTGACCGCAGGTGCGCCCTGCATCCCGGGGTATACGGCTTGGTCGAGGATTCGGCTGAAGGTTGACCGCAGACCGGGAACCTTGGTGTGGGCGTCTCGGCCCGAAAGAATCAGGCCACCGCGAGGCCCTGCAAGTTGCTTGTGCGTACAGACCGTAGTGACGTGCGCCAGGTCGATCGGGCTCGGGTGGCGCCCCGTGGCAACCAGCCCGGCGATATATGAAATGTCTGCCAGCAGGATAGCCCCGGCCTCATCGGCAATCGCGCGGAACCGCTGGAAATCCATGACCCGAGAATAAGCAGTCGCCCCACAGATGATGATCCGCGGACGATGGGCCAGCGCCAGTTGGCGCACCTCTTCGTAATCGATGACGCCCTGGGAGGTGGTGCCGTAGCGGATCGCCTTGTAGTTGGCCCCCGTGAACGCCACAGGGCTGCCATGGGTAAGGTGCCCGCCGTGATCGAGGGCCATTCCGAGAACCGTATCCCCGGGCTCGAGCAGGGCACAAAGCACTTGGTAATTGGCGTTGGAGGCCGAGTGTGACTGCACACCGGCGTATTGGGCAGCAAACAGCTCTTGCGCCCGTCGGATCGCCAGGGACTCGACCAGGTCGACGTTCTCGCACCCGGTGTGATCGCGTCTGCCAGGAGTACCCTCCACCGTGACGTTGACCAGCGCCGAAGCTGACGCCGCCAGGGTTCGAGGATTGGCCGCGCAGGAAGATGAAACCAGGGACAGCGTGCGGTGTTGACGCGTGACTTCGGCGTCGAGGATCCTTGCCAGCTCGGCGTCTTCTGCTCGCAGGTCCGCCAAGCCACGCCGCAGCAGATCGGCCTGGCTCCTGAGTTGTTCAGTATCAGCTGCCATTATTCTGTGTCCCTTCCTTGAGTGTTGCGTGCCACGAACGACAGCACGCTTCCTTGATTTCACGTTCGTGTATGCACATCGGGCTGAACCTAGCCTTGGCGCAGACTGTACGAGGTGTAAATCAATTAATCAAAAAATTAAACACTTTCAAATTTAAATGATGCTTTTTTGGCAGAAAACCGAAACACCACCCTGGCGTAACTGCTGGACGTTCGCCGACAAGGATTACGACAACGAGCTACCCAGGCTTTATTGTCATGGCTGGTGCATGCAACACTCCCCCCTTGGCGACCCCCGAACCGATCCTTCTCAACGATTTGATCGCCCAGAATACCGACAGCGACATATCCCAGGATGGATATAGGCTGGCTAAAGGAGCATTAGCGAGTTGGTACAGACTACGGAAGAATTCGACAAGAATTTACCGCTGAGATCTAACCGATCTCAGCCTTGCTGATTGAGCAACTAAATATAATATCGCGCACGACAGCCATGAAAAGTTTAACGCGTGACGACTATAGGGAAATGGTGAGCACTTGATGCACAAAAGAGAAAGAACAGAGCATTTAAAGAGCAATATTAAATACCTGATAAAGAGTCGTGGCGAGACGCAACTATCTTTGTGCAACGCCAGCGGCCTGACCAGAACGACCATTTATAATATTCTGGAAGGCAAGGTTACTAATGTACAGCAATCCACTATTAGAAAGATTTCTGATTTTTTCGGCGTTTCCTACGAAGAAATAGAAACCGTCGACTTTGAAGAGAAGGAGATCATCGACAGCAGTATTTCCCCTCAAGGCAATATGAACCCAGCGGCTGTTCCGATCTTCAAGGAAAGCTTGCTGATAGCCAACATGGACAAACGGATTGGTGCGCTGGCCACGCTGTACCCACTGACCTATTACTTCGGCACTGCCTACAACTTGATAGCAGTGCTACTGGAGCACGAAATCCATGGTAGGAATGAGCCCGGCGATCTTTTGATCATACAAAGAGGTTCTACGACTGACGACAAAGAAAAACTGGTGTACGACAGGCTGACAAAAAAGCTGTCTATCGTAAATGACACTATCTCCAGTTCAGACCACATGTGTGTCGTGGGCGATATCATTGAGGAACGCTTCAATGATATCGCCTGAAGCTGAAATCGAAAATAGCAAATACAAATTGCTGGGTTTTGAAAACAACAAGAACCTTGCCGTGATTATGGTTATCGCCACAGGAAAAGTTATCAGAGTCAAGTTAAAAGAAGTACTGAACAGCGAAATAATAGACAACTTAAACAAAACAGAAATTAAAAACCTGTATAGAAAACTTTACTCCCAAGGAGAGGCACTCACCGTTTACGACCTGAATGATCGTCACGAAAAATCATGGATGACATACATTGTACTGAGCCTGCTACTTGTTACGTTTTACATCTTCACCAGCATTGCTGCGACCAAACCGATTTATCTGGAACGATTCGATATCGTTATCACTCCTGGCACCTTTCTTTACTCTCTGACATTCTTAATCGTCGACTTGCTGAACGAAAACTTCGGACTCAGGCTTGCAAGAAAGGCGATTTTTTTTGCATTTGCAAGCACCGCCATGATCACCATCCTGCTTTATGCCTCAACCCTTCTCCCGGGGCTACCAGGCTGGAAGTTCGACACCCCCTATAACGACGTGATCACTCACGTATCTTCGGTACTAATAGCATCTTCTGTATCTTTTCTTATTTCTGAAAATATAAACTCATACTTACTATGCAAAATCAAAGAACTGACAAACTCCAGGTTCCTGTTCCTGCGGGTATTCTTGAGCACCTTTTTCGCGGTAATCATTGACAGCTTCATTTTCTGCTACATTGCGTTTTATGGGCTGATGCCGAATAGCAGTATCCTGAACATGATTTATGTTCAGATCGCGATCAAAGTATTTCTCGCATTCTTCAACATCTTGCCTGCCTATGGAGCAAGGTCCCTATTCAAACGGTACTTAGCAGGCTGTCAGGAAAAACAATGCAGCGTCCAGTAACTCAAGACATTTTTTAACACTCATCTGGTAGCTAGGCGCAGTGTTAAACTTCATCAACCTACGGTTAGTTCAGATCCAGCTTGTTCTTCAAGCTACTCATGAAGCCTGTTTTATTCTTCAGGTACTCATTCAAGCCTTTTGCGCGAAGGTTACACGCATCGCAACTAGTGCAACCACTGCCCAGAATGCCGTTGTAGCAAGTCAACGTATGATCGCGAATCAAGTCCAGTTGATTGTAGTAATCCGCCAGAGCCCAAGTCTCCGCCTTGTTCAGCCACATCAATGGCGTCTCAAGACGCAGTTTGTATTCCATGCCCAATTCAAGAGCCTTGTTCAAGGCCTTCACAAACTCATCCCGACAATCAGGATAACCAGAGAAATCCGTCTCACACACACCGGTAATGACGGTTTCAGCTTTCACTTGATAGGCATAAATAGATGCCAGGGTTAAAAACAGAATATTTCTTCCAGGCACGAAAGTGCTTGGCAAGCTTTCGCCAGAGCTGTTCACCGTCGGAACCGGGATATTGTCCCGGGTAAGGCTGCTGATCGCCAACTCGTTCAGCAACGAAACATCCATTACTTTGTGGACCGTCGCCCCCAGTTGTTTTGCAAGCCGCTGCGCCACTTCTATTTCCGCACAGTGCCGCTGACCATAATCAAAGGTAATGCAGTGCACTTCATCATAGAGCGGCAATGCCTGGATCAGACAAGTTGTCGAATCCTGTCCGCCACTAAAAACAATAACGGCTTTTTTCTTCATCATTCCGCTTCCTGCATGAGTAGAGTCATTTCAGTATTTTAAACGGCCCACTGACGTGCACTCAATAAAAAGCCCCGCACTTCTCTCGAAGGCGGGGCTTTTTTGGCCTCAAGCCCTGGCCGCACGCCCGGCCATGCGCCGCAGGACCTCCCACTGGCCTTTGCCACAGTGCAGGATCACCGCGCCGATGTGGCCGACGATCAGCACCAGCAGGGTCCAGCCCAGCAGGCTGTGGAAGCTGTTGCCCAGGTCGGTCATCCACTGGATCTTCGGCCCTTCGAAGCCGTTCATGATCGGCAGGCCGAAGGCGGTAAAGGCCCGGCCCGAGCCGAACTGGCGCAACAGCCCGAGAAACGGGATGGCGAACATCCCGGCATACAGCAGCCCATGACCCAGCGTCGCGGCGAGGTTGAGGCTCGGTGGCCGGCGATGACGATTCAACAGCGCCCAGACCACCCGCACCAGCAGCAGGCCCATCAGCAGCAGGCCCACTTGCTTGTGGGTCGGCCAAAGGAATTCGTCCAGGGCCGAATCGGCCAACAGGTAATGTGCACCGGTGGTGCTGTAGATCCAGACAAAGGCCAATGCCATGGCCCAGTGCAGTCCGCGACTGACGACGCCATAACGCGCCTGCGAATCGTATAGTTCGATACGGCTTTCCATTACATCCACTCAGGTTCATCCACGAGCGAGGCATTTTACCCGGCCATGCAACCTCATCGGGCCGAAAAGCTTTAAATGATGTGACGGCCCCCGAAGCGCTATAAAAAAGCCCCGCGCTTCTCTCGAAGGCGAGGCTTTTCTGTGGCCTGGACAGCTTAGTGCGCGTAGGTCAGCAACAGCTCGGTAGGGGCCTTGAAATCCACCGACATCATCACGCTCAGCGCGGTGATGGTGAAGATCGAGAACACGAACAGCTTGCGCGCCCACACGGTGTCATCCACCGCCTTGTAGCCGGTCCAGGCCATGTACAACCAGTACATGCCCATCGCCGCCGCTACCGCCAGGTAGCTCATGCCGGCGTAACCGCTGAAGGTCAGCATCAGGGTCGCTACCAGGAATGCCAGGATGTAGAGCAGGATGTGCTTCTTGGCCACGCGGATCCCACGCTTCACTGGCAACACCGGAATCGATGCAGCCAGGTAATCGTTGAAGCGGAAGATCGCGATGGCATAGGAATGCGGCATCTGCCACAGGCTGAACATCACCAGCAGGGTCAACGCGGCCATGTCGAAGCTGTTGCTCACGGCCACGTAACCGATCACCGGCGGCATGGCCCCCGACAGACTGCCCACCAGCGTGCCGTGAACCGACTTGCGCTTGAGGTACAGGCTGTAGAACCCGACGTAGATGACAAAGCCGATTACCGCGAACAACGCGGCCAACGGATTGGCCACGTAGTACAGCAAGGCGACGCCGGCAATGCCGAGGATGGAGGCGTAGACCAGGGCCGCTTCCAGGGAGATCAGGCCCTGGACCAGCACGCGGTTCTTGGTGCGCTCCATCTTCAGGTCGATGTCACGGTCGATGCAGTTGTTGAACACGCAACCGGACGCTACCACCAGCGAGGTGCCGATCATCGCGGCCAGGAAAATGGCCAGATCGACATGCCCTTTCGAGGCCAGGAAAAACCCGCCTGCCACAGAAAGCACGTTACCGAAAATGATCCCCGGTTTGGTGATTTGGATAAAGTGCTTGAGCGACATCGGGCTTACCTCACTTCGCCATCATGACGGTGTGGATGCTGAACATGATCCACAACGACAGACCAACCAGCAGAACAATGACCAACGCGGCGAAGATGAACGCGACGACGTTGTTGCGCTGCGCTTCGGAGCGGTCCAGATGGAGGAAGTACACCAGGTGCACCAGCACCTGGATCACCGCGAACGCCAGGACGATCCACAGGGTCACGTCTTTGGGCAGCGATGGGTACATCACCAGGCCGAATGGAATCACTGTCAGGATGACCGACAGGATGAAGCCGATGGCGTAGGATTTGACGCTGCCGTGGCCGGCTTCGTCGTGGGAGTGTGTGTTAGCCATTTACATAGTCCCCATCAGATAAACAACGGTGAATACGCAGATCCACACCACGTCCAGGAAGTGCCAGAACAGGCTCAGGCAGCTCAGACGGGTCTTGTTGGTCGCCGTCAGGCCTTTTTTCTGCACCTGATACATCATGATCGCCATCCAGATCAGACCACTGGTCACGTGCAGACCGTGGGTACCGACCAGGGTGAAGAACCCGGACAGGAAGCCGGAGCGGCTAGGGCCGTAGCCTTCGGAGATCAGCAGGTGGAACTCGTTGATCTCCATGCCGATGAAGCCCAGGCCGAACAGGAAGGTCATGGCCAACCAGCCCAGTACCTGCTTCTTGTTGCCCCGGAAGAACGCCAGCATGGCGAAGCCGTAGGTGATCGAACTGAACAGCAGCAGAGCGGTTTCGCCCAGTACGTATGGCAGTTCGAAGATGTCGTGGCCCGATGGGCCACCCGCTACGTTGTTAACCAGTACCGCGTATACCGCGAAGATCGACGCAAACAGAATGCAGTCGGTCATCAGGTAGAGCCAGAAACCGAATACGGTCATCTCGCCCGAGTCGTGGTGATGGTCATCGTGCCCATGGTCATCGACATGGGCGTGTCCAGCATTGGTCACTAAGTTCGACATGGATTAAGCCTGTTCCAACGAGGTTTCAACACGGGTAGCCGGGATCTTGTTCTCCGATACCAGACGCTTGTGCTGTTCGGCTTCGATGCGCTCGATCGTCTCGACCGGCACCATGTAGCCTTGATCATCACGGGCAGCGTGGATCGCGAAATAGATCACGGTGCCGGCCAGGCTTGCGATGGCCAGCCACCAGATGTGCCAGATCATGGCGAAACCGAACACGGTCAGCAGAGCCCCCATGACCACACCGGTAGCGGTGTTGTTGGGCATGTGGATCGGCTGGTAGCGACCTGGCTGCGCGTAGGCAGTGCCGTCTTCCTTGGCTTCGGTGAACGGGTCGATGCCTTCGGCTTTCGGCAGTACCGCGAAGTTGTAGAACGGTGGTGGCGACGAGGTCGACCATTCCAGAGTGTGAGCATTCCATGGGTCGCCGGAGACGCACATGTTCTGCTTGCGATCACGCACGCTGACGTACAGCTGGATCAACTGGCAGGCGATACCTACCGCGATCATCACTGCACCCACCATGGCGACGTACAGGTACGGCACCCACTCAGGGTTGGTAGTGGCGTTCAGACGACGGGTCATGCCCATGAAGCCCAGTGCATAGAGCGGCATGAACGCGACGAAGAAGCCCGAGATCCAGAACCAGAACGCAGCCTTGCCCCAACCTTCATGCAGCTTGAAGCCGAAGGCTTTCGGGAAGTAGAAGCTGAAGCCGGCGATGTAGCCGAATACTGCGCCGCCGATGATCACGTTGTGGAAGTGAGCGATCACGAACAGGCTGTTGTGCAGGACGAAGTCGGCACCCGGGATGGCCAGCAGTACGCCGGTCATGCCGCCGATGGCGAAGGTCACCATGAAGCCCAGGGTCCACAGAACCTGGCTGGTGATGCGCAAGCGGCCGTGATAGATGGTGAACAGCCAGTTGAATAGCTTCACCCCCGTCGGGATCGAAATCAGCATCGTCGCCAGGCCGAAGAAGGCGTTGACGCTGGCCCCCGAACCCATGGTGAAGAAGTGGTGCAGCCAAACCATGAAGCCCAGGATCGAGATCGCGCCGGATGCGTAGATCATCGAGTGGTGGCCGAACAGGCGCTTGCCCGAGAAGGTCGAGATGACTTCGGAGAAGATACCGAACGCTGGCAGGATCAGGATGTACACCTCGGGGTGACCCCAGGCCCAGAACAGGTTCACGTACATCATTGGATTGCCACCAAGTTCATTGGTGAAAATGTGGAAATCCATGTAACGGTCAAGCGTCAGCAGTGCCAGGGTAGCGGTGAGGATCGGGAACGAAGCGACGATCAGCACGTTGGCCCAGGTGCAGGTCCAGGTGAAGATCGGCATGTCCATCATCTTCATGCCTGGGGTACGCATTTTCAGCACGGTGGCCAGGAAGTTGACCCCGGTTAATGTCGTACCTAGCCCGGATAGCTGGAGCGCCCAGATGTAGTAGTCCACACCCACGCCCGGACTGTATTGCAGGCCCGACAGCGGCGGATAGGCAACCCAGCCGGTCTTGGCGAATTCGCCAACGCCCAGGGACAGGTTGATCAGCACCACGCCCGACACCAGCAGCCAGAAGCTCAGGGAGTTGAGGAACGGATAGGCCACGTCACGCGCGCCGATCTGCAGCGGCACGACAAGGTTCATCAGGCCAGTGAAGAATGGCATCGCCATGAAGATGATCATGATCACACCGTGGGCGGTGAAGATCTGGTCATAGTGTTCAGGTGGCAGGTAGCCAGGCGAACCCTCGGTGGCCATGGCCAACTGGGTACGCATCATGATGGCGTCGGCAAAACCGCGCAGCAGCATGACCATGGCGACGATGATGTACATCACGCCGATTTTCTTGTGGTCGACCGACGTCAGCCACTCGGTCCACAGGTAGGTCCACTTCTTGAAGTAGGTGATTCCCGCGAAAAGCGCCAGACCACCGAGCGCGATCATGGCAATGGTCACCATGACAATCGGCTCGTGGAACGGAATCGCGTCCAGACTTAATTTACCAAACATCGTTTACTCCTCTGCCCCGGCAGCTGAATGCGAACTCACGTCCATTCCTTGCGTTGCGGCAACTTCCTTTTCTTTCTTCTCGTGCTTGAGCGGCGAGCCCGGTTTCATGCCTTCGTACTTGTCGACGATGGTCTGGAACAGGTTCGGTGCGTACGCGGAGTAGAGTTCTACAGGGTTGTTTTGGCTTGGCTTGGAAAGGGCTTCGTATTCAGCGGTGTCCAGCTGTTTAGGTGCCTTCTTGACTTCATTTACCCAGGCGTCGAAATCTTCTTGAGTGGTTGCGACCGCTTTGAATTTCATGCCGGTAAAACCCGCGCCGCTGTAGTTGGCGGAGATACCTTCAAGTTCGGTGTTCTGGTTGGCAATCAGGTGCAGCTTGGTGGTCATGCCCGCCATCGCGTAGATCTGGCCGCCCAGGCCCGGGATGAAGAACGAGTTCATCACGGTGTCGGAAGTCACCCGGAAATTGACCGGGGTATGGGCCGGGAACACGATCTTGTTGACGGTGGCGATCCCTTGGTCGGGATAGATGAACAGCCACTTCCAGTCCATGGCGACCACTTCGATGGTGATCGGCTTGACGTCGGAATCCAGCGGACGGTAAGGGTCCAGGGCGTGGGTCGACTTGTAGGTGATGTAACCCAGGGCAATGATGATGAGCACTGGAACCAGCCACACCGCGATCTCGATCTTGGTGGAGTGGGACCACTTCGGCGCGTAGGTCGCTTCCTTGTTGGAGGCGCGATATTTCCAGGCGAAGGCGAAGGTCATGATGATGACCGGCACAACCACCAGCAGCATCAGGATGGTCGCCGTGATGATCAGGTTTCGTTCATCCAGACCGACCTGACCCTTGGGATCGAGCAAGGTCCACTTGCAGCCTCCCAGCATCAACATGCCGAGCAGCGGCAATAAGCCTAGTAATCGGGGGTACCTGTTTTTACTCATCTCACGACCTCTAAAGCAGCTTGCGCAATGCAGTTGGGTTTTGATCGCCAACACTTCACCCTGCCAAGGGTTGGCATTTTTCTTCAATTGAATAAGGGCCTGCCCGTTGCGTTAAACGCTCAACGACACATCCCGGGCTAGCAGTGGTTCTTATTCGATCTCGTGGTCAAAGGCCTTGTTACAGACCAATTCCATTTGGTGCGGAAGTTTGGAAGGTGCCGACACCCGCAGTCGCATAGAGCGCTCAATCCGCCCCTCGACCGTCCACGTGTGCTCAGGGTTGAGCAGCGTCGGAAATTCAGTGCGGGCGATTGTAGATATGTCGCGTTTTATAAACCATGTCTTATCCCGAAATAATTTTTATCACTGGGCGCAACAATCGCGCATGATTGTTGCGAAGGACTTCAATCATATCGATTTTCATTCGCAACAAAAACCACAAAAAAGACCTGGGAAATGCTCCATCCATGAGCTTGAGAAGCCGTTGAAGGCGGCCTTTCATAGGGCTTCACCCCTTGTAAAACGGGGTCTGTGAAGATTTGTATAGATAGCAGGCTATGATTTTTGCCTGGCTGCCCGACATACACAAACTGACAGGCTTCAATTGAACCAGTCAGCCTGAATGCAGTCTGTTGAAACACTTCCACCGCCCCTCTATGGTCGCGACAGTGTGACAACATGTCGCACTTCTGCCGCACCCGCACTTGCCGTAAATCACGGACTTTTCAGGTGCCGAATGAACCACATGAAAAAGCCCCGGTCCCTGCAGAGGGACCGGGGCTTTTCCGGGTAAATCAGTAGGTTTTCTTGCGATTGCGGATGATCCCCAGAGGAACCAGGATCACCGTCAGCACGAACGCCAGCAGGGCCCATTGGGCCAGAGACAGCCCAAGGATCGGCGGATAAGGCGTTGAACAGAAACCGTCGACCTGAAACCCCAGGGGAAAGATTGCTGCCAGCGGCAGGCTGTCGACAATCGGCTGCAGCACGTCGATGCCACAGCTCACTGCCGGGTAGAACTGGGTGTACACATGGTGCCCGGCCACGGCGACACCAAAGATGGCGCTGATGACTACCAGGGTTTCCATGATGGTGATGCCGCGTCTCGAACTCATGGCCGCGCCGATGAAGGCAAAGAGCGCGATCAGCAGCAAGGCATAACGTTGCAGGATGCACAGTGGGCAAGGCGCCTCACCCAGCACCACCTGCATGTACAAGGCACCACCGATCAGCGCCAGGCAGATTATCCCCAGTAGTACTAAGAAGCGCCGTTCACGCCCTAAACGCAGTCTGTCGTCATTCATCCCTATTCCCTTTATGTTGTGTATTCAGCCTGCCTGCCGGCACTCGCGGCGCCAGGCGGAGGCTGTCTTAAAAATGAACCCGTGGACCGTGACCCGGTCCGTGCTCGCAGTGGCGTACCCGGCTGCCGGGAAGTCTACACGTTGAACATGACCTTTGAATGCAGGGGCTTGGTGCCAATGCAGGGCCACAGAGCTGCCTCGCAGCCGCAGTTCTACTCAGTTGCGGACAATAGCGATAAACAGGTTAAGAGTGGATTAACCGTTGTACGAAATGTACTGAAATGGCGGGATTGCATAAAGGAAGCCGTCCAGACCGGAAGTCTGGATCACGCTTGGGGAAGGGAAAAGGCCGGTCCTGGAACAGAACCGGCCGGGGTATCACTCCAGGGCCGCTGCCGGGCCAAAGAACTCATAGCGACTCTGCTGCTCGGGAATGCCCAGGGCCTTCAGATGACGCTTGATCGCCGCCATGAACCCCTTGGGTCCGAGGAAGTAGGCATCCAGGTCCCGCTGCTCAGGCAACCATTGCGCCAACTGCTCCCGGGTCAACAGGCCCAGCTTGTCGGCCGCCGGGCTGATGCCGTCGTCCTCGGCGTAGCAGTAGAAACGCTTGAGCTGTGGATGACGCTGGGCCAGACCGTCAACCCAATGGCGAAAGGCATGCACCTGGCCGTTGCGCGCGCAGTGGATGAAATGCACTGGACGCTCGGTGGCCAAGGCGGCTTCCAGCATTGCCAGGGTCGGGGTAATGCCCACCCCGCCGCTGATCAGCACCAGTGGCTTGTCGCTGTCCACCAGGGTGAACTCACCGGCGGGTGGAAACAGCATGATGCTCGCGCCCACCGGACATTGATCATGCAGGTAGTTGGAGGCCACGCCACCGGTTTCGCGCTTGACGCTGATACGGTACTGCCCCTGGCTGGCAAGCGCCGACAGCGAGTAATTGCGGCGTATTTCCGCACCGTCGACCAACAGCTGCAAACCGATGTACTGGCCTGGCTCGGCGGCAAGGATCGGCCCCTGGTCCGCCGGCTCGAAATAGAAGGAGGTGATTTCCGCACTCTCTTCGACTTTACGCACCAGCTTGAACTCCCGCGCACCACGCCAGCCGCCCGGTGCCTGGGCCTTCTGGTCATAGATCGCGGCCTCGGCACCGATCAGGATATCCGCCAGTTGGTTATAGGCCGCACCCCAGGCGTTGATCACCTCAGGAGTGGCGATCTCGCTGCCCAGCACTTCGGAGATCGCCCGCAGTAGGCAGGTACCGACAATGGGGTAATGCTCCGGCAGGATCTGCAGGGCCACGTGCTTGTTGATGATCTTGGCCACCAAGTCCCCCAGTTGATCCAACTGGTCGATGTGCCGGGCATACATCAGTACGCCATTGGCCAGGGCCCGGGGCTGATCGCCACTGGCCTGGTGCGCCTGGTTGAACAGTGGCCGCACCTCCGGGTACTCGGACAGCATCATCCGGTAGAAGTGAGTGATCAGGGCTTCGCCACCGCTTTCCAGCAGGGGCACAGTGGCTTTGATAATGGCGCGATCTTGAACGCTTAGCATAAGGACAACTCCTGGACTTTTTGACTGCTTGCAGGTTGCCCTTGTCTTATCAGTTTTCGTGCCATAAATATTATCTATATAAATCAATAACCTAATAAATTAATAGTCAAAAAGACACACATGCATTTATAGTCATTAAGACTATACGGAGTCATTATGACTGCAAAATCCCTACTAACGACCCTGCTGCCCCTGGTGACCGACCTGTCACGGGAGCTGCCCGAGGGCGAGCGCTACCGCCGCCTGCTGGAAGCCCTGCGCGCCCTGCTGCCCTGCGATGCCGCGGCGCTGTTGCGCCTGGATGGCGAATGGCTGGTACCACTGGCGGTCAACGGCCTGAGCACCGACACCTTGGGCCGGCGCTTCAAGGTCAGTGAGCATCCACGTTTTGTCGCCCTGCTCAGCAGCCCCGGGCCGACCCGTTTTGCCAGCGACAGTGAATTGCCGGACCCTTACGACGGTTTGGTAGAAGGCTTGGATGAGCACTTGGAAGTGCATGACTGCATGGGCTGCCCGCTGTTCATTGATGAGCGCCCCTGGGGCTTGCTGACGCTCGATGCCCTGGACCCGCAACGTTTCGAGCCCATCGAACTGGATGCCCTGCAAGCCTTCGCCAGCCTCGCTGCCGCCACCGTCAGCGCCGCCGAGCGCATCGAGCGCCTGGCCCAGCGCGCCGAGAACGAGCATCAGCGGGCCGAGGTCTACCGCCAGGCTAGTGGGCAAAACCGCGAGATGATCGGCCAGAGCAAGGTCCATAAACGCCTGCTGGAAGAAATCAAGCTGGTGGGTGGCAGCGACCTGACGGTACTGATCACCGGTGAGACCGGAGTCGGCAAAGAGCTGGTGGCCCAGGCCATTCACGCCGCCTCGCCCCGAGCCGAACAACCGATCATCAGCCTCAACTGCGCAGCCCTGCCTGACACGCTGGTGGAGAGCGAGTTGTTCGGCCATGTGCGTGGCGCCTTCACCGGCGCCACCCAGGATCGCCGAGGCAAATTCGAGCTGGCCAATGGCGGCACCCTGTTTCTCGATGAGGTGGGCGAGTTGTCACTCACGGTGCAGGCCAAGCTGCTGCGGGTGCTGCAAAGCGGCCAGTTGCAGCGCCTGGGTTCAGACAAGGAACACCAGGTGGACGTGCGCCTGATCGCTGCCACCAACCGTGACCTGGCGGAAGAGGTGCGTAACGGTCGCTATCGCGCCGACTTCTACCATCGCCTCAGCGTTTATCCGCTGCGGGTGCCAGCCCTGCGTGATCGTGGCCGCGATGTGCTGCTGCTCAGCGGTTACTTCCTTGAGCAGAACCGCTCGCGCATGGGCCTGGGCAGCCTGCGCCTGAGTGCCGATGCACAACAGGCGCTACTGGCCTACAGCTGGCCGGGCAACGTCCGCGAACTGGAGCACCTGATTGGTCGCAGTGCCCTCAAGGCCCTGGGCAGCTGCCGCGAGCGGCCGAAGATTCTCAGCCTGGATGTGGCAGACCTGGACCTGCCCCGTGTCAGTGAAAAGGAGCACGTGACAGCCGAACCCAGCCTTGAAAGCGCCCCCGTAGCGTCCATCAACGGTGACTTGCGCCAAGCCACTGAGCACTACCAGCGCCAATTGATCAACGCCTGCCTTGAACGGCACCAGCACAACTGGGCCAGTGCCGCCCGTGAGCTAGGCTTGGACAGGGCCAACCTCAATCGCCTGGCCAAGCGCCTGGGCCTCAGGTAGGAGCCGGCTTACCAGCGAAGAATGCACCATGGACTCGAGGACGCCCTGACCCTGGGTTTCGCTGGCAAGTCAGCGCCGACAGCGCAACCTAGAGCCCATGAGAGTCGGCTTGCCAGCGCAGAGAACAGCGCTGACTCGCTGACGACCACGCCGTCGCGCAAGAGCCGCGTGCGACAGGCCGACGGAAAGCAGGGTTGCCGCTAAAGCCAGGCCTGAACACGTCGATAACCCGTTATCAATGGTTGTCCGTGGGTCGAGCCACGAGCCAATTTTTCCATAGAAGGTTTTTATGTCCTCCACCAAAGCCCGCGCAGACTCGCTTTCGCTTCTGCTGTTTACCTTGCGTAGCGGCAAGCTGATGGCAATCAACCTGCTCAAGGTCAGTGAAATCATTCCCTGCCCGCCCCTGACCAAACTGCCGGAATCCCACCCCCACGTAAAAGGCATCGCCACCTTGCGGGGCAACTCCCTGTCGGTGATCGACCTCAGCCGAGCCATCGGCGAACGCCCCCTGGCGGACCCGGACAGTGGCTGCCTGATTGTCACCGACGTCAGCCGCTCCAAGCAGGGCCTGCACGTGCAAGCGGTGAGCAAGATCGTGCATTGCCTGACCACCGATATCCGTCCTCCACCCTTCGGTTCCGGTGGTATCAAGTCCTACATCACCGGGGTGACCCAGGTGGACGGAACCTTGGTGCAAGTGCTGGACATCGAGAAGGTCATCCACGGCATCGCCCCGGCACAGATCGAGACCGCGCCCACCGAGCTGAGCATGGAAGATGCCGAGGCCCTGGGCAATGCCCGCATCCTGGTGGTGGACGACAGCCAGGTGGCGCTGCAGCAATCGGTACACACCCTGCGCAACCTCGGGCTGCAATGCCACACCGCCCGCAGCGCCAAAGAGGCCATCGACTGCCTACTGGAACTGCAAGGCACGGCCAGCGAGATCAACCTGATTGTCTCGGACATCGAGATGTCGGAAATGGACGGCTACGCCCTGACCCGGACCCTGCGGGAAACCCCGGACTTCGCCCACCTGTACGTGTTGCTGCACACCTCGCTGGACAGCGCCATGAACAGCGAGAAAGCACGCCTGGCCGGCGCCAACGCGGTGCTCACCAAGTTCTCCTCGCCAGAACTGACCCGCTGCCTGATCGATGCGGCCAAAGCCATCGCCACCCAAGGCGCCTGACGCGTGACCGGGACCCACTGCCTGCTGATGCGCCGCGAGCTGATCGCGCCGCAGGTCGCCCCTCAATGGCCGGCCGGAATCACTGTGCAGCACTACACCCCAGAGCAGGCGCAAGCCGTGCATCAGTTGCTGCAACTGGCCTATCTCGACGGCGGCGGCCAGGTGCCGACGTTGGACCGTTGGCTCAAGGCCTTTGAAACCGATGCCGAATACGACCCCGAACTGTGCCTGCTGGTGCGAGACGCCGCAGGATTAATTGGCGTCGCCCAGTGCTGGACCAACGCCTATATCAAGGATCTGGTGGTGCACCCTCGTGCCCGTGGCCAGGGGCTGGGGCGCGCCTTGTTGCAACAAGTCCTGGTGATGTTCGCCGAACGCCGGGAAGGCTTTGTCGATCTTCGGGTATTGGAAGACAACCTGCCTGCCCGCCGCCTGTATGAAAGCGTCGGCCTGCATGTAGTGCGTCGCGAACTGCTGCCCTAGGCACTGGGCAGCGACCCAAGACTCCTGGCCTGATCCCGGGGCCAGATGCCGCGCAGCAAGCACGACTTCCCCCTTGCACACCACGAGGCGCGATCTTCATGAATGCCCAAGTCCTCGGTTTCATCTGCCTCAGCGTCCTCACCTGCCAGGCCCAGCCCTCCAGCAGTGAAGCCTGGGAGGCCCTGGATAAAGCAGTACTGAACAGTTGTACCCAAGCCAGCGGCTTGAAGAACCCCAAGCCTGTTGGCAACACCGCGCAATTTCCCGACCAGGTCGGCTACACCGCACTCCTGCTGCAAGGCCAATACCCGCAGAAACATCTGCAGGGCCGATCAGGCATCGAGCTGTGCCTGTACAACAAGCAAACCGGTAAAGCCGCAATCAGCGAATGGGACTCTATCCGTCCAGTAACCAAGACCCGGTGAATGGCGCATAACTTGCTTTGAGACTGCCCCAGCAACGTCGATGACGGCATTGGCGACGCAACCTCCGTTTGTCCACAAGGGTCTTTCGCTCCATGAACACTCAGTTTTCCTGCGTAGGTTGCGGCAAGTGCTGCAACGATCACCATGTGCCCCTGACCCTCGCAGAAGCCCGGGCTTGGGCCGCCGACGGCGGTCAGGTGATCGTGCTGGTGGAGGCCTTTCTCGACAACGGCCTGGGCCTGCCGGCGCACCAGCGCGAGCATGCCGAACGCCGCTCCTGCCGGGTGCTCAGTGGCAGTGCCGAAGCCTATGTGGCGATTACCTTTGCCGCCTACAACGTCGGCCCCTGCCGGAATCTTGACGAAGATCAGCTGTGCAGCATCTATGAACGGCGGCCGCTGGTGTGCCGCATCTATCCCATGGAGATCAACCCGCATGTTCCCCTCAACCCTCTGGCCAAGGACTGCCCGCCGGAATCCTGGGAGCAGGGCCCGCAACTGATCGTGGGTGGCGAACTGGTGGATAAGCAACTGGCCGAACTGATCCAGCGCTCGCGCCAGGCCGACCGCGATGATATCCACACCAAGGAAGCCATCTGCGCCTTGCTGGGCATTCGCACCACGGCGCTCAAGGGGGATGGTTTCACCGCCTACCTGCCCAACATAGCGGCCCTGGCCACTGCCATCGATCAGGTCCAGGCGGCACCGCCAGCGGCATCGAATCCACCCTGGCGCTTTCATCTGTCCGGGGACGAAATCGCCGGCCAAGTCCAGGCCGCCGGCGCCCAGGTAGTCAGCGAAACACCCCTGGACTACGTATTCATCTCATTGCGAGCCGCCTGACACGCCGCCTTGCAGAAGCCGGCGTACCGACGAACAGCCCTAGCCGCGCTTGTGCCAGAACTCCAGGGCCAACTGCCGCAAATCCCCCGCCAGCCCGGCCACGTCGCCCGAGTTGGCGTGACTCAGTTGGCCGGCGGTAACCGTAGCCTCACAGGCATTGCGAATGCCGATGATGTTGCGGTTGATGTCTTCGCTGACGGCGCTCTGCTCTTCCACCGCCGCGGCAATCTGCAGGCTCATCTCGGTGATCTGGTTGACCCGCTGGCTGATGCCATCCAGGGCCAGCGCGGCACGCTGAGCCTGATCGACGCTGCTCTCGACGTGCTGGCTGCTGTGCTGCATGGCTTCTACCGCGTTGCGCGCACCGTTTTGCAGGGTGCTGATCATGCGCTGGATCTCGTTGGTGGAGTCCTGGGTCCGCTGGGCCAGCCCGCGCACCTCATCCGCCACCACGGCAAATCCGCGCCCCTGTTCCCCGGCCCGCGCCGCCTCGATCGCCGCGTTAAGGGCCAGCAGGTTGGTTTGCTCGGCGATGCTGCGGATCACCTCCAACACCCCAGAAATATCCGTGCTGTGGCTCTCTAGCTGATGAATGACTTCGGTGGCACGCGCCAGCTCGCTGGCCAGTCGCAGCACTGCACTGCGGCTTTCACCCACCAGTTGATGGCCTTCACGGGTTTCGTTCTCCGCCTGATCGGCCGCCACCGAAGCTTGCTGGGCATGGGTCGCGACCTCAGCCACGCTGGCCGCCATCTGGTGAATCGCGGCCGCCACCTGATCGGTTTCGGCCTGCTGCTCGAGGGTGCTGTTGTGGCTGCTGTGCAGATGCTCGACCAACTCCGCCGCATGCCCGGCCAGACGCTGGGAGGCATCGCCGATCCGGCCCACCACTGCGCCCACCTGGGCTTCGAGCATCTGCAAGGCAAATTCGATACGCCCGAACTCATCCGCGCGCCCCGTGTAGATACCCTGGCTCAAGGGGTTGTCACCGATCTGCCGGGCGCGTTCGCTAAGCCGGTTCAGTGGGCGCAGTTGCAGACTGACGCCCGTCACACTCAGGCACCACCCCATGGCCACCACCGCGCCCTGGAGCATCCAGGACTCCGGCAACAACCACACGGAGACGCCGTAGGTGCCAATAAAGCTGGCACTGATCGATGTCCACAGGCGCAGGCGCAGGCCCATGACCGGCAACAGGTTCCACCAGGAGGTCCCGGGAGTGTTCAGTTGGCCGTAGGCCCGTTGCGCCGCCTCGATCTGCTGCTGGGTGGGCTTGGTGCGCACCGACTGGTACTCCACCGCCTGACCGTCGCGGGTCACCGGGGTGACGTAGGCGCTGACCCAATAGTGATCGCCGTTCTTGCAACGGTTTTTCACCAGGCCCATCCACGAGCGGCCGCGCTTGAGGGTGCGCCACATATGGGAAAAAGCCGCGGCCGGCATGTCCGGGTGGCGCATCAAGTTATGCGGCGAGCCCAGCAGCTCCTCCCGGGTGTAGCCGCTGATATTGATGAAATCGGGATTGGCGTAAGTGATCGCGCTGGTCAGATCGGTGGTCGAAAGGATGTTCGCATCAGGGGCAAAGTCCACGTTTCGCCCAGTAACCGGAAGGTTGGTCTTCATGGGAAGCGCGCTCGTATTTGTTGGGAGGAGTCGGCAGGGCTGCTGACTCTAAGCGCACTGATGCTACAAATACTGATCCAGCTCAGGTTTAAAGCAATTAGCCATCATTGCGATTAAAAAGCGCAAATCAGGACTTCGTCTTCGATTGTCGGCGATATCAGCGTTTACCCATGGAGCGACGGGTGCCAGGAGGCGCTGCGCCGGGGGTCTTGGTGTGGCCGTTGCTGGCGCCGTTCTTGTACCAGGGCAACTGGGCGTTTTTCGCGGAGGCGAATTCCGACGGCTTGAAAGGAAACTTGAACGCCGGGATCTCGGCCTTGCCTTCGATTTCAGTGACAGTCGATTCAGCCACAGGATCAGCGCTCAGGGCGTCATCGGCTGAAGGGTGTTCAGGGGAATTCATGGAAACTCCAGGGGGAAAGGAAATCCGGGCCGGGGTACGAGCCACAGTGGCCGGCAGTATACCTGTGTGCCACGGATCTTTAACCTGGGTTACAGCGGCTCATCGGTAGTTTTCTGACAGCGCCGACAGCTGGCAGTCACGCTGCTGACCGGGTTGCCGGGCTATAACTGTCCACAGATCATGGCCATCCTTCCGACACCCTTGCCCCGGCGCTCTCCTCCCATGCCCATTGCCAAGAAAACCGTCGTGACCGCAACCCTGCTTCTGGGCCTCATCGCCGGTGCGGTGTGGCTGCTGAACAAGCCGGCCGCGACCAAGCTGGCCGCTCCCACAGCGATTCCGGTGCGGGTGGTACAAGTGATCCAGCAGGACGTACCGCGCTACACCAGCGGTATCGGCTCGGTGTTGTCGCTGCACAGCGTGATCATTCGCCCCCAAGTGGATGGCATTCTCACCAGGTTACTGGTCAAGGAAGGACAACTGGTCAAGACCGGCGATCTGCTGGCGACCATCGATGACCGCTCGATCCGGGCCAACCTGGATCAGGCTCGGGCCCAACTGGCACAAAACCAGGCCCAGTTGCAGGTGGCGCAGATCAACCTCAAGCGCTACAAGCTGCTGTCGGTGGATGACGGCATCTCGAAGCAGACCTACGACCAGCAAGTGGCACTGGTCAATCAGCTCAACGCCACGGCCCAGGGTAACCAGGCCGCCATCGACGCCGCCCAGGTGCAACTCTCCTACACCCAGATCCGCTCCCCCGTCACGGGCCGGGTGGGGATTCGTAGCGTGGACGAAGGCAATTTCCTGCGCATGACCGATACCCAGGGCCTGTTCTCGGTGACCCAGATTGACCCCATTGCCGTGGAGTTTTCCCTGCCCCAGCAAATGCTGCCGACCCTGCAGCAACTGATCCGCGCCCAGGACCCGGCAACGGTCAAGGTCTACCTCGGCGCCGACAGCAACAATGCCGGAGCCTTGCTGGGCAACGGCCACCTGACCCTGATCGACAACCAGATCAACGCCGGCACCGGCACCATCCGCGCCAAGGCGGAATTCGACAATGCCCAACAGAAGCTCTGGCCCGGGCAATTGGTCACGGTAAAGATCCAGACCGCGCTGGATCAGGGCGCCCTGACCGTGCCACCCACGGTGGTCCAACGTGGCCTGGATCAGCACTTCGTGTTCCGGGTCAAAGACCAGCAGGTGGAAACCGTGCCGGTGCAGGTGGTCTATCAGGACAGTGGCCTGAACATCATTTCCGGGGTCCAGGCCGGCGATGTGCTGGTCAGTGATGGCCAGTCGCGGCTCAAGCCCGGCTCCCAGGTCCAGGTGCTGAGTGACCCGCCACAAGTGGTGCAGGCCGAGGAGCCAACGCCATGAAGGGCCGGGGTTCCCTATCCGCTTGGTGCATCGACCATCCGGTCGCCACCGTCCTGCTGACCTTCGCCCTGGTGCTGCTGGGCGCCATCGCCTTTCCGCGTCTGCCGGTGGCGCCCTTGCCAGAAGCCGAGTTCCCGACCATCCAGGTCTCGGCCTCCCTGCCCGGGGCCAGCCCGGACACCATGGCCTCTTCGGTGGCCACGCCCCTGGAAGTGCAGTTCAGTGCCATTCCCGGCATGACCCAGATGACCTCCAGCAGCGCCCTGGGCTCATCTCTGCTGACCCTGCAGTTCACCCTGAACAAGAGCATCGACACCGCTGCCCAGGAAGTCCAGGCGGCGATCAACACCGCTGCCGGCAAGCTGCCCAAGGACATGCCCACGCTGCCAACCTGGAAGAAGGTCAACCCGGCGGACAGCCCGGTGCTGATCCTCAGCATCAGTTCGACGCAGATGCCCGGCACCGAGCTGAGCGACTACGCGGAAACCCTGCTGGCCCGACAGATCAGCCAGATCGACGGCGTCGGCCAGATCAACATTACCGGCCAGCAGCGACCGGCGATCCGGGTCCAGGCCTCGGCGGACAAGCTGGCGGCCATCGGCCTGACCCTGGCCGATATTCGCCTGGCGATCCAGCAGACCAGCCTCAATCTGGCCAAGGGCGCGCTGTACGGCGAGTCGAGCATCTCGACCCTGTCCACCAACGACCAGTTGTTCCACCCCGAGGAATACGGCCAGTTGATCGTCTCCTACAAGGACGGCGCGCCGGTGCACTTGCAGGACGTGGCACGAGTGGTCAACGGATCCGAAGATGCCTACGTCCAGGCCTGGTCCGGTAACCAGCCTGGGGTCAACCTGGTGATCTCGCGCCAGCCGGGGGCCAACATCGTCGATACGGTGGACCGGATCCAGGCCGCCCTGCCGGGCCTGGAGGCAATGCTCCCGGCCTCGGTACAGGTCCAGGTGCTGGTGGACCGCACCCAGACCATCCGTGCCTCGCTGCACGAAGTGGAAATAACCCTGCTGATCGCTGTGCTGCTGGTGGTGGCGGTAATGGCGCTGTTTCTGCGCCAGTGGTCGGCAACCATGATTGTCTCCGCGGTGCTGGGGGTGTCCCTGACCGCCAGCTTCGCCCTGATGTATGTGATGGGCTTCAGCCTGAACAACCTGACCCTGGTGGCCATCGTCATCGCCGTGGGGTTTGTGGTGGACGATGCCATCGTCGTGGTGGAGAACATCCACCGCCACCTGGAGGCTGGCGACGGCATGCGTGAGGCCGCGATCAAGGGTGCCGGGGAGATCGGCTTCACCGTGGTGTCGATCAGTTTCTCGCTGGTGGCGGCGTTCATTCCCCTGCTGTTCATGGGGGGCGTGGTGGGCCGGCTGTTCAAGGAGTTCGCCCTGACCGCAACCTCGACCATCATGATTTCGGTGGTGGTCTCACTGACCCTGGCACCGACCCTGGCAGCACTGTTCATGCGGGTGCCAGTCCATCCAGAACACGCCAAACCGGGCTTCGGCGAGCGCCTGCTGGCCCTCTACGAGCGCGGCCTGCGCAAAGCCCTGGCCCATCAGAAACTGATGCTGGGAATATTCGCCCTGACCCTGAGCATGGCCGTAGCGGGCTATATCCTGATTCCCAAGGGCTTCTTCCCGATTCAGGACACCGGCTTCGTGCTCGGCACCACCGAAGCGGCGGCGGACATCTCCTACCCGGACATGGTGAAGAAGCACCAGGCGCTGGCCGAGATCGTCGCCGCCGATCCAGCGGTGCAGGCCTTCTCTCATTCAGTGGGGGTTTCCGGCAGCAACCAGACCATCGCCAACGGCCGCTTCTGGATCTCGCTGAAAAATCGTGGCGACCGGGACGTCTCGGCCAGCGCCTTTATCGACCGCATCCGCCCGCAACTGATGAAGGTGCCCGGCATCGTTCTCTACCTGCGGGCCGGCCAGGACATCAACCTCAGCTCTGGCCCCAGCCGTGCCCAGTACCAGTACGTGCTGAAAAGCAACGACGGCCCGACCCTGAGCACCTGGACCCAGCGCCTGACCGAAAAGCTACGCAGCAACCCGGCCTTCCGCGATATTTCCAACGACCTGCAACTGGGGGGCAGCATCACTCACATCAACATCGACCGAGTCGCCGCTGCCCGTTTCGGCCTGACCGCCAGCAATGTCGACGAAGCGCTGTACGACGCCTTCGGTCAACGTCAGATCAACGAGTTCCAGACCGAGATCAACCAGTACAACGTGATCCTCGAACTCGACACCCAGCAACGGGGCAAGGCCGAAAGCCTCAACTACTTCTACCTGCGCTCGCCGCTGACCGGGGAAATGGTCCCGTTGTCGGCCCTGGCGCGTTTCGATGCCCCCACCATCGGCCCGCTGTCGATCGCCCACGACGGTATGTTCCCGGCAGCCAACCTGTCGTTCAACCTGGCTCCGGGCGTAGCCCTGGGCGATGCGGTGATCATGCTCAACCAGGCCAAGAGCGAGATCGGCATGCCGGCGGCCATCAGTGGCAACTTCCAGGGCGCGGCCCAGGCCTTCCAGAGTTCCCTGGCCAGCCAGCCGTACCTGATCCTTGCCGCGCTGGTGGCGGTCTACATCATTCTCGGGGTGCTGTACGAAAGCTTCGTGCATCCGCTGACGATCATTTCCACCCTGCCCTCGGCGGGGCTCGGCGCCTTGCTCATGCTCTGGCTCTGCGGCCAGGATTTTTCCATCATGGCGCTGATTGGCCTGGTGCTGCTGATCGGCATCGTCAAGAAGAACGGCATTCTGATGATCGACTTCGCCCTGGAGGCCCAGCGCAACCGTGGCCTGCCCCCGGAAGAGGCGATCTACCAGGCCTGCATCACCCGGTTCCGGCCGATCATCATGACCACCCTCGCCGCCTTGCTGGGCGCGCTGCCGCTGATGCTCGGCTACGGCACCGGCGCCGAGCTGCGCCAACCCCTGGGCATCGCCGTGGTCGGCGGCTTGCTGGTCAGCCAGGCACTGACGCTGTTCACCACGCCGGTCATATACTTGTGGCTTGAGCGGCTGTTCCACCGGCCCCAGCCGGCCCTTTCGCCGGCCACCCATACCTGAGGCGGGTCATGCGCGTTCTGATAATCGAAGACGAAGAAAAAACCGCGGACTACCTGCATCGCGGACTGACCGAACAAGGCTACACCGTGGATCTGGCCCGGGACGGCGTCGAAGGCCTGCACCTGGCCCTGGAAAGCGACTACGCGGTGATTGTGCTCGACGTAATGCTACCGGGCCTGGACGGCTTTGGCGTGCTGCGGGCGTTGCGCGCGCGCAAGCAGACCCCGGTCATCATGCTCACCGCACGCGAGCGGGTCGAAGACCGGATCAAGGGCCTGCGCGATGGCGCCGACGATTACCTGGGCAAGCCCTTTTCCTTCCTCGAACTGGTCGCCCGGCTGCAAGCCCTGACGCGCCGCAGCGGCGGCCACGAACCTGTGCAGATCAGCATCGCCGACCTGTGGATCGACCTGATCAGCCGCAAGGCCAGCCGCGCCGGCAGCCGCCTCGACCTGACCGCCAAGGAGTTTTCCCTGCTCAGCGTACTGGCTCGGCGCCAGGGCGAGATCCTGTCCAAGACCGCGATTGCCGAGATGGTCTGGGACATCAATTTCGACAGCGACGCAAATGTCGTCGAAGTGGCGATCAAGCGCCTGCGGGCCAAGCTCGACGGGCCTTTCGAGCAGAAGCTGCTGCACACCATCCGTGGCATGGGCTATGTGCTGGAGAGTCGCAGTGCCGAGTAACTCCATCGCCCTGCGCCTGAGCGGGCTGTTCACCCTGGTGGCGCTGTTGATCTTCCTGCTGATTGGCGGGGCGCTGTATCAGCAAGTGGACAAGGGCCTGGGGCTGCTGCCGGAAGCCGAACTGGATGCGCGCTACAGCGTGCTGGAGTCGGCCCTGACCCGCTACGGCAACCCCGAGCACTGGGCCAAGATCACCAGCAAGCTCAAGTTGCTGAGCGAAGAAGACAAACGCATCCGCTTCTGGGCGGTGAGTGGTGATGCGAATTATGAGTACGGCAACCCCGACCCGCAGATCCGCCAACTTGCCCAAGGCCCACTGGGCATGCGCGACCTGACCCTGAGCGATCACCCCTACCCGTTGAAGGTCCTGGTCAGCCAGCTATCGGCCAAGGAGCAGCGGCCTGCCCTGCGCTTCCTGATTGCCATCGACACCGATGCCTTCCATCAGACCCAGCATCAGCTGCTGATGGCCCTGATCGGCCTGGCCATCGTCGGCGTATTGCTGGCCTCAGCCCTGGGTTACTGGGTGGCGCGGATCGGTCTCAAGCCACTGATCAAGCTGTCCCAGGAAGCCCAGCGCCTGGCACCGCCACGACTCTCGGGGCGCCTGCAACTGTCGCCCCTGCCACCGGAATTGAGCCAGTTCGTCAACTCCTTCAACTCCACCCTGGAGCGGGTCGAGCAGGCTTACTCACGCCTGGAATCCTTCAACGCCGACGTCGCCCATGAACTGCGCTCGCCACTGACCAACCTGATCGGCCAGACCCAGGTGGCACTGACCCGGGGACGCTCGGCGGAGCATTACTTCGAAGTGCTGCAATCCAACCTCGAAGAGCTCGAGCGGTTGCGCTCGATCATCAATGACATGCTGTTCCTCGCCAGCGCCGACCAAGGCAGCAAGGCCACCAAGCTCACCAGCACCTCCCTGGCACTGGAAGTCGCGACGACACTGGACTATCTGGACTTCATCCTTGAAGACGCCCAAGTCAGGGTCGAGGTCCAGGGTGATGCCCAGGTGCGGATCGAGATTGCCCATCTGCGTCGGGCGCTGATCAATCTGCTGAGCAACGCCGTGCAGCACACGGCGGCAGGAGAGGTGATCCAGGTCCGCATCGAGGTTCACCAGGAGCAAGTGGCAATAGCCGTGAGCAATCCGGGCCAGAGCATCGCCAGTGAACACCTGCCCCGATTGTTCGAGCGCTTCTACCGGGTCGACGCCTCGCGCAGTAACAGTGGCGCCAACCACGGCCTGGGGCTGGCCATCGTCAAGGCCATCGCCTTGATGCACGGTGGCGATGTCTTCGTGCGCAGCGAGCAGGGCATCAACACCTTCGGCCTGTACCTGCCTCTCTGACTCGGGATTCTCGGATTCTCGGATTCTCGGATTCTCGGATTCTCGGATTCTCGGATTCTCGGATTCTCGGATTCTGTAGGAGCCGGCTTGCCGGCGAAGGCGTCAACACATCCGATGCAAGACGATATGGCGCGTTCGCTGGCAAGCCAGCTCCTACAAGACAGCGCCAACTGTTGTTTTTTCTGTAACAGTCCTTATCCTGTTCGGCTCTTTTTCCAGCAGCCTCGTGGTTATATTTTTGTCGCACCGAATTGAACTTGCTCTGCAAGAAGGTCTTCAGAAATGTCCAACAGTATGGGTATTGCCAGCGCCTTTGTTTTGTCCTCCCTGTTCGTGGCGCCAATGGCCATGGCCGAAGAATCCCAGGGATTCGTGGCGAGAAATGCCGCACGCGCCGCCGCCTTCGAACAAGCACAGATCGCCCAGGCCACCCAGCAGCAAAACAGTCAGCAAGCCCAGAAGATCACTGCCGAGCACAGCAAGACGGATGCTCAGAAAGACAGTTGATCCGCGATACCGACTCGTTTCCCTCGACAACTTCTCTGCTTTCAACCCTGGAGCAAGTTGTCTTAAAGCCGCTGACTTCAGCGGCTTTTTTTTGCCGTGGAGAAACCCTCGGCAAATTCGTCATGCATAGAACAAGCAACAACCGAATTCACAATAAAAAATCATGTTCATTCACCAAAGGAGCTACACGTTGTTCAGGACCTCACTGAAAATCAGTCCACTGTTCATTGCAATCGCTGCAACGATCCCTTCATTGGGCCAAGCCGCCGAGGAGGCCAATGCCGAGGGTTTCGTCGCCGGTTCGAGCCTCAAGCTCAATGCCCGCAACTACTACATGAATCGCAACCGGCACCAGCAAGCCGATGACAACATCGAGTGGGGCCAGGGTTTCCTCGGGGTCTTCGAATCCGGCTACACCCAGGGCACCGTGGGATTCGGCCTGGATGCCAACGCCATGCTCGGCCTCAAGCTGGACGGCGGAGGCGGCACCACCAAATCGAGCATCCTGCCCCTCAGCGAGGATGGCCAGCACAAGGCGCCCGGCTCGTTTTCCACCGCCGGCGCCACCTTGAAGATGCGAGCCTTCGATACCGAACTCAAAGCCGGCGATCTGTTTCTCAACAACCCGGTGATCGCCGGGGGCATGAGCCGCATGCTGCCGCAGACCTTCCGTGGCGTCAGCCTGACCAACCACAGCTTCGACGGCTGGTTGATCGAAGGCGGCCAGGCCAGCTTCACCAAGCCCTACAACCAGAGCGGTCACAAGCGCATCGGCACCTCCTACGGCAACCTGCAAAAAGGTGACGAAAGCCTGCACCTGAATTGGACCGGGGTGGCCTGGAGCGGTGTTCCGGGCCTGACCAGCAGCCTTTATGCCTCCGAGCTCAAGGACATCTGGAACCAGTACTACTACGACCTGGACTACACCTACGCGCTCAACGATCTGGTCAGCCTCAATCCGGGCCTGCACTTCTATCACACCCAGGACACTGGCCAGGCGCTGCTGGGCAACATCGACAACAACACCTACAGCCTGCACTTCACCGTGGGCGTGGGCAGCCACAGCGTCACTGCGGCCTACCAGCGGGTCAACGGCAACACGCCGTTCGACTACATCGCCCAGGGCGACAGCATCTACCTGGATAACTCCCAGCAGTACTCGGACTTCAACGGCCCCAACGAGCGCTCCTGGAAGCTCAAGTACGCCTACGACTTTGCCGGCGTCGGCCTGCCGGGCCTGACCTCGGCACTCTCTTACTCCCGGGGCGAGTTGGACCTGACCAAGGTCGATCCGGCCAGCCGCGGCTATGCCAACTGGTACAGCGCCGACGGCAAGAACGCCAAACACTGGGAACGCGACCTGGATCTCAAGTACGTGGTGCAAGGCGGCACGGCCAAGGATCTGGCAGTACGCCTGCAGTGGGCCACCAACCGTGGCGGCAACGGTTACGGCGTCGTGGACAACGACACCGATGAATATCGGGTGATCATCGACTACCCGATCAATGTGTTCTAAACCGCGATGAGTGAAAGGCCAGCAGGTTTTGCTGGCCTTTTTGTTATCTGGGATTTATACAGGCGCGAAGGCGTGACCAATTTCTGTAGCCCACGTCCACACTAGCCTTGAAAACGTCGACGTAGCAGAAATCAGAACCATGAGCGTGAGCAGTGCGACACCCCGCACAGGGAAAACCGCGTCAAATTCGATACGATTATTGATCCTGGCCAGCACGCTGATCGTCGCGGCCATTCTCAGCATCGTCACCTACCTATTGATCCGTGAACACGCCGCCGCCGAGCAGGCGGCGACCCGTGCCGCGAGCAACATCGTGCAACTGATCGATGCCGACGTATTGCGCAACGTAGAACTCTACGATCTGTCGCTCAAAGGCCTGATCAGCGCAGCACAGCGCAGCGACCTGAGGGGCATCTCCGCCCCCATTCGCCATCTGACGCTCTTCGACCGCGCTACCGCTGCGCCCTACAAAGGCGACATCCTGCTGCTGGATAAACACGGTGATGTGCTCGCCGACTCGGCATCGGTGGTGCCGCGCACCGGCAATTTCGCTGATCGCCAGTACTTTCAATCCCATGTCGACAATCCCGACCCTGGAATGATGATCAGCCCTCCGTTTCGCGCCCGTACTGCCGAACAGGACTGGCGCATCAGCTTCAGCCGCCGACTCAGCGGCGAAAACGGCGAGTTCATCGGCGTGGCCGAGGCGGCCATGCGCTTGAGCTATTTCAACCAACTGTTCAAGAGTCTCGACATCGGCCGCAAAGGCACGATCAATCTGATCAGCCGCGACGGCATTCTGTTGGCTCAGCAGCCGCCCCTGGCAGACGACCTGATTGGCAAGGACTTCAGCCAGCGTCCCAACTTCATGCGCATTCTGCGTGAAGGCAATGGCAGCTTCAGTAGCATCTCCAGCGTTGACCAGACTCAGCGGCTGTACACTTTTTCCCAGGTCGGCGACCTACCGCTGATCGTGATTGTCGCGCTGTCCACCGATGAGGTCTTCAGTGCATGGCAGCGCACCGCACTGCTGATCAGCGGTGCCACCGGGGTGCTGTGCATCGCCCTGCTCTGGCTGACCTGGCTATTGTGCCGCGAACTGCGGCGCCGGCAGAGTGCCGAGCAGAAATTGGCGCGCCTGGCCGCCATCGATGCCCTCACCGGCCTGGCCAATCGCCGTACCCTGGACCAGACCCTAAACAGTGAATGGGCCCGGGCTCGGCGCTCATTCCAGCCGCTGTCGCTGCTGATGATCGATATCGATCACTTCAAGGCCTTCAACGACCGCTTTGGCCACCCGCTGGGGGACCAGGCATTGCGTGTGGTAGCGCAGAACATTGGCGCTTGCACGGGACGTCCAACGGACCTTGCGGCCCGCTACGGTGGCGAAGAGTTTGCAGTGATTCTTCCCGGCACCGATACCGCCGGCGCTTCAGTGCTCGCCGAGAAGATCCGTGCCCGCATCGAAGACTTGCCGGCGGTCAGCGAACAGGCCTCACCCTTGACAGTGAGCATCGGCATCAACACTTGGTCGGGCAATCCCGACATCAGTCTCGACGAATGGATCAGCAACGCCGACAAGGCGCTGTATCAGGCCAAGTACAGCGGTCGTAACCGGGTGGTTTCCAATATGTCCCAGAGCGCCGCCAAGCGCAGCGCCTGATTCTTGCGGCATAAAAAAAGGCCATCCGGGGGGATGGCCTTCAAAAACAAAAGGAAAGAGAGAGTAACTTACACGGCCGCAACGGGACGCATGTAAGAGATCGGTGCAGTGCTGGCGTCTTCGAAGGTCACGACTTCCCAGGCATCTTTCTGCTCAATCAACTTGCGCAGGAGCTGGTTGTTCAGTGCGTGGCCCGACTTGAAGCCTTTGAACTCACCTATCAGGCTGTTGCCCAGCAGGTAGAGGTCACCAATTGCATCCAGGATCTTGTGCTTGACGAATTCGTCTTCGTAGCGAAGACCGTCTTCATTCAGTACGCCATCCGAATCGACCACAATGGCGTTTTCCACGCTGCCACCAAGTGCGAGGTTGTGCTTGCGCAGGTACTCGATATCACTCATGAAACCAAAGGTACGGGCGCGACTGACTTCTTTTACAAACGAAGTACTGGAGAAGTCCACGCTTGCGCTTTGGGTGCGGTCACGGAAAACCGGGTGATCGAAATCGATCTCGAAGCTCACTTTAAAACCATCGAAAGGCACGAAAGTGGCGCGCTTGTCGCCGTCTTCCACGGTCACTTCACGAAGGATGCGGATGAACTTTTTAGCTGCGTCCTGTTCTTCGAGGCCAGCAGATTGAATCAGGAATACGAAGGGTCCGGCGCTACCATCCATGATCGGGACTTCAGACGCGGAGAGCTCGACGTAGGCGTTATCGATGCCCAGGCCAGCCATGGCCGAGAGCAAGTGCTCCACCGTGTCTACTTTGACGTCACCGTTGACCAACGTGGTCGACATCGTGGTTTCGCCAACATTTTCCGCGCGAGCAGGAATCTGCACCACAGGGTCCAGGTCGGCACGACAAAACACAATGCCGGTGTCGACAGGCGCAGGCTTGAGGGTCAGGTAAACCTTCTCCCCGGAATGCAGGCCTACACCTGTGGCACGGATAATATTCTTCAGGGTGCGTTGTTTAATCATGGCTTGGGCCGCTTCAGCGCAAATTGCGAACTGGTATCAACAAAGGCTGGCGATAATAGCAGACCATGCCTTTGCTGAACACCAATCACCCTAATACCCCTGATACATTCCATCAATCGGCCTGGCGACGCAGGAATGCCGGGATGTCCAGGTAGTCCAGATCATCTTGCGGATTCAGCTTCGCCGCGGTCGCCGCGTTCGACTGTGCTTGATTGCGCATCACGGTCGGACGATCCAGGTCACGGTAGTTCACCGACGGCAGTTCCTGACGAGCAGTAACTGGCGCTTGCGACTGCGCGGACATGGAGGTCTGAACGGTGTTGTCGATGACCTTTACAGGCTTCTCGATTTTCGCGCCCAGGCCGGTGGCCACTACGGTTACATGCAACTCGTCACGCATATCCGGATCGATAACGGTACCGACCTTGACCATGGCGTGCTCGGAAGCGAAGGCTTCGATGATGCTACCCACGTCGGAGTACTCACCCAAGGACAGGTCAGGACCGGCGGTGATGTTCACCAGGATGCCGCGTGCACCTTCCAGGTTCACGTCTTCCAGCAACGGGTTGCGGATCGCCGCTTCAGTGGCTTCACGCGCACGGTTCGGACCGCTGGCGCAGCCAGTGCCCATCATCGCCATACCCATTTCGCTCATCACGGTACGCACGTCGGCAAAGTCGACGTTGATCATGCCCGGACGCTTGATGATGTCGGAAATACCGCGAACGGCACCGGCCAACACGTCGTCTGCCTTGGCGAAAGCCGACAGCAGGCTGGCGTCCTTGCCGAGGATGGTCAGCAGCTTCTCGTTGGGAATGGTGATCAACGAGTCGACGCTTTCGCTCAGCGCGCGAATGCCTTCATCGGCAATCTGCATGCGCTTGCGGCCTTCGAACGGGAACGGACGAGTCACCACCGCAACGGTGAGGATCCCCATTTCCTTGGCCACTTCAGCAATGATTGGCGCCGCACCGGTACCGGTACCGCCACCCATGCCAGTGGTGATGAACACCATGTTGGTGCCCGCCAGAACCTCGGCAATACGCTCGCGGTCTTCCAGCGCGGCCTGACGGCCGACTTCAGGATTGGCACCCGCACCCAGGCCCTTGGTCACACCGGTGCCCAGTTGCAGGATGGTTTTCGCACCAATGCTTTTCAGTGCTTGAGCATCCGTGTTGGCGCAGATGAACTCGACGCCTTCGATGTTGCTCTTGACCATGTGATTGACTGCGTTGCCGCCGCCACCGCCAACACCGATAACCTTGATTACCGGACTTTGCGGGATGTTGTCTACGAGTTCGAACATTTTCCCTCTCCTTTCATTTCTCTAGTTTTTCGCCTACTGCCTACTGCCTGTTGCTTGAAACTTACTGCTTGAAACTGTTTGTCAAAAATTGCCTTGTACCCAGCTCTTGATGCGATCGAGCAAGGCGGCCTTGGGTTCGTCGTTGCTGTAGCTGTCGCGACTGCCGATGCCGGAGAACGAGATACCGTCGGACTGTTTCTGCAGTCCGTACAGCAGCAAGCCAACGCCAGTGGAATAGATCGGGTTGCGCACCACGTCGGACAGGCCCTTGACACTGTGGGGCACGCCCAGGCGAACCGGCATGTGGAAAATTTCCTCGGCCAATTCAACTGCGCCTTCCATCTTCGAAGTACCACCGGTGAGCACGATGCCCGCCGGAATCAGGTCTTCGTAGCCACTGCGGCGCAGCTCGGCCTGGATCAGGGTGAAGAGTTCGTCGTAACGCGGCTCGACCACCTCGGCCAGGGCCTGGCGCGACAGTTCGCGCGGTGGACGATCGCCAACGCTTGGCACCTTGATGGTTTCACCGGCGCCGGCCAGCTTGGCCAGGGCGCAGGCGTAACGGATCTTGATTTCCTCGGCGTACTGGGTCGGGGTACGCAGGGCCATGGCGATGTCGTTGGTCACCTGGTCGCCGGCAATCGGGATCACCGCGGTGTGGCGGATCGCGCCTTCGGTGAAGATCGCCATGTCGGTGGTGCCGCCGCCGATGTCCACCAGGCATACGCCCAGTTCTTTCTCGTCGTCGGTGAGTACCGAGTAGGCCGAGGCCAGTTGCTCGAGGATGATGTCGTCGATTTCCAGGCCACAGCGACGCACGCACTTCTCGATGTTCTGCGCCGCGTTCACCGCACAGGTCACCACGTGCACCTTGGCTTCCAGGCGTACGCCGGACATGCCCAGGGGCTCGCGAACGCCTTCCTGGTTATCGATCACGTAATCCTGCGGCAGGGTGTGCAGGACCCGCTGGTCAGCCGGGATCGCCACGGCCTGTGCCGCGTCCAGTACCCGCTCCAGATCCGCCGAGCTGACTTCACGGTCGCGGATCGCCACGATGCCGTGGGAGTTGAGGCTGCGAATGTGATTGCCCGCCACACCGACGAACGCCGAGTGAATACGGCAGCCCGCCATCAGTTGCGCTTCTTCCACCGCACGCTGGATCGACTGCACGGTGGACTCGATGTTCACCACCACGCCCTTCTTCAGGCCGCGGGAAGGATGGGTGCCGATGCCGACGATTTCCAGCGAGCCATCGGCCGCGACTTCGCCCACCAGCGCCACCACCTTGGAGGTGCCGATATCCAGGCCGACGATCATTTTGCCGCTTTGCACATTTGCCATGGTCCTGCCTCTTCTTAATTCTTCGCGACAGCAGGTTGCGCCGTCGTGGGTGCCGCTGGATCGCGCCAGCCGACGGCGAGGCCGTTGGCGTAGCGCAGATCGATGCGCGCGATGTTCGTAATCTGTTCTTTCAACGTTTTTTCATAAATGGCAATGAAGCGGCGCATCTTCTCCACCAGATGATCGCGACCCAGCAGCAACTCGATACCCGGGCCGGCACTGCCGGCGCCGGTGGTCAGGAACCAGCTGCCGCGCTCGCGCAGCTCCAGACGGGCGATCGAAAAGCCCAGCGGCCGCAGCATCTGGCTCAACACCTGATACTGCTGCATCACTTGCTGCTGGGCCCGCTGCGGCCCGAACAACTGCGGCAAATGTTCATAGTTCGCCAGTTCACGCGGAGTGAAGGCCTGGCCCTGGTTGTTCAACAGTGCCTCGTCGCCCCAGCGGGCCACCGGCAGTTGTTCTTCCAGGCGAATCACCACTTGGTCCGGCCACACCCGACGAACTTCGGCGTGAGCGATCCAGGGCATCTGTTCCAGTTCGGTGCGCATGCTCGCCAGGTCGATGGTGAAGAAGCTCGCCGCGACGTAAGGCGCGATCCGCTGCTGCACCGCCTGCTGGCTGATGTAGCTCAAGTCCCCCTGCACGGCGATCTTGGTAATCGGCCGGTCGGCATAGGGCAGCAAACGCTGGGCGCCTTCATAGGTGCCAAACCCCAATGCCACCAGCAACACCGGCCAGAACAGGCTTTTCAGAAAGCCGAAGTTGGCTTTCGGCAGGCGCACCGACATCGGCTCTTTGGCCACCATTCGGCTGGCACCCCGCGGCACCGGCTTGCGGCCGGGTGCGGGTTGCTGCTGATGACGAAGCGACGCGCCTTGCATGGACTTAACCTCTCGCCTCAAGACTGGCTGCCAGGATGGCCAATACCAACTGCTGGAAATCCAACCCGGCCGCACGTGCGGCCATTGGCACCAGACTGTGATCGGTCATGCCTGGAGCAGTGTTCACTTCCAGGAACCAGAACTGCCCCTGAGCGTCCTGCATCACATCGGCACGTGCCCAACCGGCGATACCGAGTGCCTCACAGGCTTTCGCCGTGAGGTCCATGAGTTCCTGTTCCTTGGAGTGTTCAAGCCCGCACGGGATCCGGTACTGGGTATCGGAAGCCAGGTACTTGGCGTCGTAGTCGTAAAAAGTGTGGGGAGTGCCCAGGGCGATAGGTGGCAAGACCTGGTCACGCAGGGTCGCGATGGTGAACTCCGGACCTTGGATCCATTGCTCGACCAACACTTGCGAATCGTAGGTACTGGCCGCCTTCCATGCATCGATCAACTCAGACGCGGAAGTCACCTTGGCCATACCGATACTGGAGCCTTCATGAGCCGGTTTGACGATCAAAGGCAGGCCCAGTTCCGCCACCGCGGAAATACAGTCGGCCTCGGAGCTCAATACCGCGTGGCGCGGCGTCGGAATGCCCAGGCTGTGCCACACCTGCTTGGTGCGCAACTTGTCCATGGCCAGGGCCGAAGCGAGGATGCCGCTGCCGGTGTAAGGAATGCCCAGGCACTCCAGCAGGCCTTGCATGCTGCCGTCTTCACCGCCACGGCCGTGAAGAATAACGAAGGCACGATCGATCTTCTCGCTCAGCAGGCGCTGCAGCAGGTCGTCGCCGACGTCGATGCCGAAGGCGTTCACACCGCCGCTCTGCAGGGCCTCAAGCACGGCCTGGCCGGACTTCAGCGAGACTTCGCGCTCGGCGCTCTTGCCGCCATACAGCACGGCAACGCGACCGAAATCACTCGGCTTTACGGTGGAGAACAGGTTGGCGTAGGCAGCAGTCATTTCGCCCCCTTGCCAGCGGCCACAGCACCGGCAAACAGCGGGCTGTTGAGCAGTTTTGGCGCCAGGCCGCCGATATCACCGGCGCCCTGACACAGCAGGATGTCGCCGGCGCGCAGCAACGGCTTGACCAGCGGCGCCAGATCGACGCCACGTTCGATGTAGATCGGGTCCAACTGGCCACGTTGACGGATGCTGTGGCACAGCTGGCGGCTGTCAGCACCGGGGATCGGCTCTTCGCCGGCCGGGTAGACCTCCATCAACAGCAATACGTTGGCATCGGCCAGCACCTGCACGAAGTCGTCGTACAAGTCGCGGGTACGGCTGAAACGGTGCGGCTGGTAGACCATCACCAGGCGGCGCTCAGGCCAGCCACCACGCACGGCCTTGATCACGGCCGCAACCTCGGTCGGGTGGTGCCCGTAGTCGTCCACCAGCATCACGTTGCCGCCTTCCACAGGCAATTCGCCATAGACCTGGAAGCGTCGGCCGACGCCCTGGAAGCCCGACAGCCCCTGAACAATGGCTTCATCGCTGATGCCTTCGTCAGTGGCGATACAGATAGTCGCCAGGGAGTTCAGCACGTTGTGGTTGCCAGGCATATTCACCGACACGTCCAGCGGCTCGCGGTCGCGACGCAGCACGGTGAAGAAAGTCTGCATGCCTTGCTGACGAACATTGATGGCGCGCACGTCAGCTTCTTCACTGAAGCCGTAAGTCACGGTCGGACGCTTCACCTGCGGCAGGATATCGCGCACCACCGGGTCGTCCAGGCACATCACCGCCAACCCGTAGAACGGCAGGTTGTGCAGGAAATCGACGAAGGTTTTCTTCAGTTTGTTGAAGTCACCGTCGTAGGTCGCCATATGGTCGGCGTCGATGTTGGTGACTACAGCCACCAGCGGCTGCAGGTGCAGGAAACTGGCATCGCTTTCGTCAGCTTCGGCGATCAGGTAGCGGCTGGTGCCCAACTGTGCATTGGTACCGGCAGCATTGAGCCGGCCGCCGATGACGAAGGTCGGATCCAGGCCGCCAGCGGCAAACACCGAGGCCAACAGGCTGGTGGTGGTGGTCTTGCCGTGGGTGCCGGCCACGGCAACGCCGTGACGGTAGCGCATCAGCTCGGCGAGCATTTCCGCCCGAGGCACCACCGGAATACGTCGTTCCAGAGCAGTAGCGACTTCCGGGTTCGAGGTGTTCACCGCGCTGGACACGACCAATACATCGGCATTGGCGGCGTTCTCGGCACGGTGACCGATATAGATATGCGCGCCAAAGGACTCCAGACGCTCGGTGACCGGCGACGCCTTGAGATCGGAGCCGGACACTTCATACCCAAGGTTCAGCAGTACTTCGGCGATCCCGCACATACCCACGCCGCCGATGCCGACGAAGTGGATACGACGGATACGGCGCATTTCCGGTTGTGGCATGGCTTTTTGATTCTCAACCATGGGCCACCTCCAGACAGATATTCACCACATTCTGGGTGGCATCGGGTTTGGCCAGGCGGCGCGCGGCTTGGGCCATGTTGTCGAGTCGTTCTGGTTGCATCAAAACCTCTGTCAGGCGAGCGGCAAGGTCCGCTGCACCAGTCGTTCTTTGCGGCATCAGGAAGGCAGCGCCTTCATGTGCCAAATATTCGGCATTGCGGGTCTGGTGATCGTCGATCGCATGGGGCAGAGGCACCAGCATCGAGGGCAGACCGGCGGCAGCCAGTTCACTGACGGTCAACGCACCTGCGCGACAGACCACCAGATCGGCCCAGCCATAGGCTTGGGCCATGTCTTTGATGAAGGGCTGCACCTGCGCCTCGACGCCGGCGGCGCGATAGCGCTCTGCAGTGACTTCATCGTGATTTTTACCGGCCTGATGGAACACCTCCGGGCGCAGCTCGGGGGCGACCTGTGCCAGGGCTTCCGGCAGTAGCTTGTTCAACGGCTCTGCCCCCAGGCTTCCGCCCAGGATCAGCAAACGCGCCTTGCGTCCGGCCAGGGCCTCGCGCGGTGTTTCGAGGAACAGTTCGGTACGTACCGGATTGCCCGTGGTGCGGCGACTGCCGGACGCCCCGAAGGTGTCCGGGAAAGCTTCGCAGACTCGGGCGGCCAACGGCACCAGCAGCCGATTGGCGGTACCGGCCACAGCGTTCTGCTCATGAACGATTACCGGCACTCCGGACAGCTTGGCGGCAACACCGCCAGGGCCGGTCACGTAACCACCAAAACCCAGCACACAGACCGGTTTCAGTTGACGAATGATCCGCCGGGCCTGGAGCACCGCCTTGATCAACACGAACGGCGCCTTGAGCAGGGACAACTTGCCCTTGCCCCGCAGCCCGGTGACGTTGATCAGGTGCAACGGCAGCCCTGCTGCCGGGACCAGGTCGTTCTCGATCCCTCGCGGGGTACCCAGCCAGTGCACGCTGTAGCCGCGGGCCTGGAACTCGCGAGCGCAAGCCAGCGCCGGGAACACGTGGCCGCCGGTGCCGCCGGCCATGATCAGCACGTTAGCGCCCATGGGTCGGCTCCTCGGCAAAGTCACTTTCACTGAACTCCATCTCTTCACTGCCCAGGTGGGTCCGACTCTCCCACTCGATGCGCAGAAACAACCCGAGACAGGCACAGCAGATCACCAACGAACTGCCGCCATAACTGAGGAATGGCAAGGTCAAGCCCTTGGTCGGCAGCAGGCCGACGTTCACCCCGATATTGATCAGGAACTGGCCGATCCACAGGAACGACAGGCCATAAGCGACATAGGCAGCAAAGAACTGCTTGGCTTTCTCGGCCCACAAGCCGATGTACATCCCACGAATACAGACAAAGACGAACAGCGCCAGGGTGCACAGCGAACCTACCGCACCCAGTTCTTCGGCCAATACCGAGAACACGAAGTCGGTGTGGGCTTCCGGCAGGTAGAACTGTTTCTGCACGCTGTTGCCCAGGCCAACGCCCAGCCACTCACCACGACCGAAGGCGATCAACGCCTGGGACAGCTGATAACCCGCACCGAACTGGTCAGCCCAGGGGTCGGCAAAGTTGGTCAAGCGCGCCATTCGGTAAGGCTGCATCTGAATCAGCAAAACCACCGCCGCGACCGCCAGGACCACCATCAAGGAAAAACGGAACAACCCGACGCCGCCGAGGAACAACATCGCCGCCGCCGCCGCCATCATCACCACCGTGGCACCAAAGTCCGGTTCCATCAGCAGCAGGCCCGCCATCGGCAGCAGAACAATGAACG
Source organism: Pseudomonas sp. Fl5BN2 (assembly GCF_009908205.1). Lineage (NCBI taxonomy): Bacteria > Pseudomonadati > Pseudomonadota > Gammaproteobacteria > Pseudomonadales > Pseudomonadaceae > Pseudomonas > Pseudomonas sp. Fl5BN2. The sequence goes on from NZ_JAAARL010000009.1 coordinate 97,340, forward strand.
GCTTGAAGAAGCCCATCCAACTTTCACGCACCTCTTTCTGACGTCGCACCAAGTAGCCGGCGAGGTAGATCACCACGAACACTTTGGCGATCTCGGAAGGCTGCACGTTGAAGAAGCTGAAGCCGATCCAGCGCATCGAGCCGTTCACTTCACGACCGATCCCCGGGATGATCACCATCACCAGCAGACCGAACGCACCAATCAGCATCAGCCAGCCCAGGCGTTGCCAGGTAGCGATGGGAATCATCATGGTGACGACGCAGGCCACCAGGCCCAGCAAGATATAGATCAGGTGACGCGTCATGTAATACAGCGCGCTGCCCGACTGGGCCGCCGCCACTTCGGTCGAAGCCGATGCAATCATGACCAGCCCAAGACCCAGCAGCGTCAGGCAACCGACGAGCATCGGGAAATCGAGGTCGATACCGCGCCCGGTGATGATCGGCGATGGGTAGGGCTTGATGATGTTTCTCAGGTTCATGCCAGATCCTCCACGACGCGGACGAACTGGTGACCACGGTCTTCATAATTCTTGAACATGTCGAAACTGGCGCAGGCAGGCGATAGCAGCACCACATCACCGGCTTGGGCGGTGGCACGACATTGCGCTACGGCGTCGAGCAGCGAGCCAACGCGAATCAACGGCACGGCATCGCCGATGGCCTCACCGATCTTGTCGGAGTCGCGGCCCATCAAGATCACGGCGCGGCAGTTGGCCGCCACCGGATCACGTAGATCCTTGAACTCGGCACCCTTGCCATCGCCACCGGCGATCAGCACGACCTTGCCGTCGATGTCAGCACCCAGCCCTTCGATGGCAGCCAGTGCAGCACCGACGTTGGTGGCTTTGGAGTCGTTGTAATAGCCCACACCATCCAGGTCGCGGACCCACTGACAGCGGTGCTCGAGGCCGGCGAAGGTGCGCAGCGCCGAGAGCATGGCCTCGAACGGCAAGCCAACCGCATGCCCCAGGGCCAATGCTGCCAGGGCGTTGGACTGGTTATGGGCACCGCGGATCTTCAGCTCGCGCACCGGCATCAGGTTGTGGAATTCGAAAGCCAGGTACTTTTCGCCATTCTCTTCGCGCAGGCCAAAGGCCTTGAAGTCGGGCGTGCTCAGGCCGAAGGTCCAGCACGGCAGGCCCTCGCTCATCAGCGGGCGAGACAAGGCATCCTGGCGATTGACCACCACCTGCCGGGCGCCACGGAAGATCCGGTGCTTGGCCAGGTGATACGCCGGCAGACCGCTGTAGCGGTCCATATGGTCTTCGCTGACGTTGAGCACGGTGGCCACTTCAGCGCCCAATTGGTCGGTGGTTTCCAGCTGGAAACTGGACAGCTCCATGACATACAACTCGATGTCGTCGCTGAGCAGGTCCAGAGCCGGAGTACCGAGGTTGCCGCCTACCGCTACACGCTTACCCGCCGCGGCGGCCATTTCGCCCACCAGGGTGGTCACGGTGCTCTTGGCGTTGGAGCCGCTGATGGCGACGATCGGCGCCTTCGCGTTACGCGCGAACAGTTCGATATCACCGGACAATTTCACTCCACGGGCGGCCGCGGCCTGTAGCGCCGGGGTCGCCAGGGCCAGGCCGGGGCTCACGTACAGCTCGTCGGCGCGGCACAGGAACTCGACATCCAAGTCGCCACAACGCACTTCCACCTGCGGATAGTCACGACGCAACGTGGCCAGTTCAGGTGGATTGTCCCGCGTATCGGCCACTGCAAAAGCAACGCCCCGGCTCGCCAGGAAGCGAACCAGGGACATGCCGCTCTTGCCGAGGCCGACAACGATGCGGAAGTGGTCAGAAGCGATCAGAGACACTCGTTCTACCTCAGCTTCAGGGTGGCAAGGCCGATCAACACGAGGATCACGGTAATAATCCAGAAACGGACGATCACGCGTGGCTCGGGCCAGCCCTTGAGTTCAAAGTGGTGGTGAATCGGCGCCATGCGGAACACTCGCCGACCGGTCAATTTAAAGGAGGCGACCTGGATCACTACGGACAGGGTTTCCATCACGAACACACCGCCCATGATGAACAGGACGATTTCCTGACGCACGATCACCGCAATAGTGCCCAAGGCCGCGCCCAGCGCCAGCGCACCGACATCGCCCATGAACACTTGCGCCGGGTAGGTGTTGAACCACAGGAAACCCAGGCCGGCACCGATCAACGCGCCACAGAAGACAATCAGCTCCCCCGCTCCCGGTACATAAGGAATCAGCAGGTATTCGGCGAACTTCACGTTACCCGACAGGTAGCAGAAGATCCCCAGCGCACCGCCGACCATTACCGTCGGCATGATCGCCAGGCCATCGAGGCCATCGGTCAGGTTGACCGCGTTGCTGGAGCCGACGATGACGAAGTAGGTCAGGACCACAAAGCCGATACCCAGGGGAATGCTCACGTCCTTGAGCATCGGGATCAGCAGAGTGGTTTCCACCGGGCTCTGCGCAGTCACATAAAGGAAGATCGCGGCAGCCAGGCCGAACACCGATTGCCAGAAGTACTTCCAGCGGCTGGGCAGCCCACGGGAGTTTTTCTCGATCACTTTGCGATAGTCATCGACCCAGCCGATGGCACCGAACGCCAGGGTCACCAGCAACACCACCCACACATAATGGTTGCGCAGGTCGGCCCAAAGCAGGGTGCTGATACCGATGGCAGAAAGAATCAGTGCCCCGCCCATGGTCGGGGTGCCCGACTTGGACAGGTGCGACTGCGGGCCATCGTTACGCACGGACTGGCCAATCTGCCGGTTCTGCAGAGTACGGATCATCCACGGACCCAGGCACAGCGACAAAGACAGAGCCGTCAGTACTCCGAGAATCCCGCGCAGGGTCAGGTACTGAAAGACCGCAAAGCCTTTGTAGAACTGTTGCAGGTACTCCGCTAGCAGCAGCAGCATTAATGTTTCTCTCCGTTTTTTTCTTGAAGATGGGGACCACACAAAGCCGCGACGATGTTTTCCATCACCGCGCTGCGCGATCCCTTGATCAAAATTGTGGTGTTTGGGTCTTGCTCGACGCCCAGGGCGGCAATCAGATCAGCCTGACTGGCAAAGTGGCGCGCGTGCTCGCCAAAGGCGGCGACGGCATGAGCCATCATCGGGCCTACGGCGTAGAGGGCCGAAACCTTGTCAGCGGCATACGCACCTACTTCGCGGTGCCCCTGCTCCGCCCACTCGCCCAACTCGCCGATGTCTCCGAGCACCAGGACGGTGCGGCCGGAAAAGCCGGTGAGTATATCAACGGCAGCGCACATTGAGGTGGGGTTTGCGTTGTAAGTGTCATCGATCACCCGCATGCCATTTTTCGCCAGCTGCACGACGGTGCGTCCCTTGACCGGTTGCACCGCATTCAGGCCGGTGACGATGCCAAATAGCGACACGCCCATGGCGTGGGCCGCGGCTGCAGCGGCCAGGGCATTGGCGACGTTATGCGTGCCCAGCAGGTTCAACTGGACCCGTTCCACACCCTTGGGGCTGTGCAACTTGAAGGACGGGCAGCCGCGGGCGTCACGGCCCATCTCAGAGGCATGAAAGTCGGCGGCACTGTTGCTCAGGGCGAAGCTCAGCACCTGACGAGCACCTGCGCGAGCCTTCCAGATCGGGAACGCCTTATCGTCCAGGTTGAGCACGGCAATCCCGGCAGTATCGAGCCCTTCAAGGATTTCACCCTTGGCCTCGACGATTTTCTCCGGACCGCCAAACTCACCGACGTGAGCGGTACCGGCGTTACTGATGATTGCTACATGAGGTCGAGTCATGGCCACGGTGTAGGCAATCTCGCCGATGCGCGACGCGCCGAGCTCAATCACCGCAGCGGTGTGTTCCGGGGCCAGCTCCAACAGCGTCAGCGGCGCGCCCAGATCATTATTCAAGTTGCCACGAGTGGCCAGCACCGGACCACGGGTGCGCAAGATGCTGGCGAGCATTTCCTTGACCGTGGTCTTGCCACTGGAACCGGTCACCGCAGCAACCGGACGGGTAAAGGCTCCGCGGTTGAGCGCGCCCAATTGCCCCAGCGCCAGACGGGTATCCTTGACCAGCAGTTGCGGCAGCGTGCTATCGGCAACTTCACGTTCCACCAACGCCGCCACCGCACCTTTACTCGCCACGTCATTCAAGTAGTCGTGGCCATCAAAACGCGGGCCGGTCAGGGCAACAAACAGCTGCCCGGCCTGGATTGCCCGACTATCAATACTGACACCGCTGAAACGAACATCGCCCGCGATCAGGCGGGCGTCCAACGGAGCTGATACGTCACTGAGCCTCAAGACTTTAAGCACGGGCCACCTCCCACGCAGTCAAAGCTTTATCCGCCTCGGCCAGGTCAGAGAAGGCATGGCGCTGGCCATTGATTTCCTGGTAGTCCTCATGGCCCTTGCCCGCCAGAACCACCACATCATCGGCCGATGCAGAAGCAATCAAGCGGGCGATCGCCAGACCACGACCGGCGACAAAGTCGACCTTGTCCACCGTGTTGAAGCCGGCGCGAATGTCGTCGAAAATTTGTGCTGGGTCTTCGCTGCGCGGATTGTCATCGGTGACCAGCACGCCGTCGGCCAGACGCTCGACCACTTCCGCCATCAATGGACGCTTGCCGCGATCACGATCGCCACCGCAGCCGAACAGGCACAGCAAACGACCCTTGGCGTGGGGACGCAGGGCCTGCAGGACCTTTTCCAGGGCGTCCGGGGTATGGGCGTAATCGACCACTACCAACGGCTGGGTACCGCCGCCCAGGCGCTGCATGCGTCCAGCAGGACCTTCCAGTTTGGGCAGGACTGCAAGGATTTCATCCAGCGCATACTCCAGGCCCAGCAACGCTCCCACGGCAGCCAGCACATTGCTCAGGTTGAAGCGCCCGAGCAGGCTGCTGCGCAGATGATGTTCGCCTTGCGGGGTCACCAGAGTCGCGCGCACGCCGTCGTCGTCAAAATTCGCTTCGCGGCAGAACAGGTAGGCAGCAGAGTCTTCGAGGCTGTAGGTGATCAATCGCGACTCGTGCTTGTCCGCCGCCAATTGCCGCCCAAAGCCGTCGTCGAGATTGATCACCCGGCAACGCAGGTCGGTCCAATTGAAGAGCTTGGCCTTGGCCGCACCATAGGCTTCCATGGTCCCGTGATAATCCAGATGATCACGGGACAAATTGGTCAGCACTGCCACATCGAACGCCAGGGCTGCCACGCGCCCCTGATCCAGGCCGTGAGAGGAAACCTCCATGGCTACGGCTTTGGCGCCGGCATTCTTCAGGTCAGCCAGGGTTGCCTGCACGGCAATCGGGTTCGGCGTGGTGTGCAAACCACTTTCCAGTGCGCCATGGAACCCCGTGCCCAGGGTGCCCACCAGCCCGCAGCGCTGGCCGAGCAGATCCAGCGCCTGGGCCACCAACTGGGTGACGCTGGTCTTACCGTTGGTACCGGTCACGCCTATCAGGTTCAACTGACGACTTGGATCGCCGTAGAAGCGCCCGGCAATATCCGAGAGCTGCGCCGCCAGGCCCTTGACGGGAATCAGCGGCGCATCGGTCAGCGGCAATACCGTTGCCCCTTCGACCTCATAGGCCACCGCAGCCGCACCGCGTTGCAATGCGTCGGCGATGTGCGCACGACCATCGAACTTGGCACCGGGTACCGCCAGGAACAGATCGCCAGCGCGAACATTTCGGCTGTCCAGGGTCAACTCGCGGATCAACAGGTCACGACCGGCGTGGGCGAAAATCTTATTCAGGCTAAGAGACATTAGCCGCGCCCTCCATTGGCTCGTACAGGTGTACCGGGTGCCGCGTTGGCCTGTTGCGTAGTCGGCAGGTTATCCGGGGTGATGTTCATCAAACGCAGGGTTCCGGACATTACTTTGCTAAATACCGGCGCGGATACCAGGCCACCGAAGTAACCGGCTTTGCTTGGCTCATCGATCACCACCACGATGGCGTAGCGTGGATCGCTCATGGGGCCAAAGCCGGCAAACAGTGAGCGATAGGAATTCTCGGCATACCCTTTGGTACCTACCGAAGTCTTACGCGCCGTACCACTCTTGCCCGCCACGTGATAGGCCGGCACCTGGGCACGGAACACGCCACGAGGTGCTTCAATCACTTGCTGCAGCATGCCCTGCATGGTCTTGGCGATGTTTTCCGGAATCACCTGCGTGGTTTGCGGAGCCTTGTCGGACTTGATCAGCGTGAGTGGAGCGATGCGCCCGTTGTTGGCCAATGCAGAGAATGCGTGAACCAACTGGATCGCCGTCACCGACAGGCCGTAGCCATAAGACAGGGTCGCGGTTTCGGCTTTGCGCCACTCGCGATAGTTCGGCAGGTTACCGACCCGCTCGCCAGGGAAGCCAAGGCCCGTGTCCTGGCCCAGACCGATCTTCTGCGCCAGACGGAAAATGGTTTCACCACCAATATCGAAGGCGACCTTACTCATGCCCACGTTACTGGAGTTGATCAGGATCCCGGTCAGGTCGAGCACCGGCCCTTCGGTCTTGGAGACGTCGCGGATGGTGTACTTGCCCAACTGCAGAGTGCCCGGGTAGACCTCCACGGTATCGCTGGGCTTCCAGCGACCGGTTTCCAGCGCAGCACTCATGGAGATCGCCTTCATGGTCGAGCCTGGCTCGAACACGTCGATCATCGCGCGGTTACGCATCATCGCTGGCTGCAGGTTGCGGCGGTTGTTGGGGTTGTAAGTCGGCTGGTTGACCATGGCGAGGATCTCGCCAGTCTTCACATCCATGATCACCAGGCTGCCGGCCTTGGCGCCGTTCTCGACAATGGCGTTGCGCAGTTCGCGGTTGGCCAGATACTGCAGGCGCAGGTCGATCGACAACGCCAAAGGCTTGCCGGCCTTGGCGTTCTTGGTGACCTGAACATCCTTGATCAACCTGCCACGCCGGTCCTTGATCACCTGACGCTTACCAGCAACCCCCGCAAGCCATTCGTCATAGGCCAGTTCGACCCCTTCACGACCACGGTCATCGATGTCGGTAAAACCCACCATGTGTGCGGTCACTTCACCGGCCGGATAGAACCGCCGGAACTCCTCAATGCCATAGACACCTGGAACCTTCAGATCGAGCACAGCCTGGCCCTGTTCCGGAGTCAGACCCCGAACCAGGTAGATGAATTCTTTGTTGGCCTGGGCCTCAAGACGCTCGCTCAAGACTTTCGGATCCTGCCCCAGGGCCATAGCCAGCGCTGGCCAACGGTCCTTGGCCAATTGCATCTCCTTGGCATTGGCCCACAAGGTCGTCACCGGCGTACTCACCGCCAACGGCTCGCCGTTACGGTCAGTGATCAAGCCACGGTGTGCAGGAATAGGAATATGGCGAACGCTACGCGCATCGCCTTGCCCCTTGAGGAAATCACGGTCGACCACTTGCAAGTCGATAATGCGCCAGGCAATTGCCGACACCATGATTGCCAGCAAGCCCAACACCAGACGAAAACGCCAAGGATAGAGAGCGCCTTCAAGTTTCATGGCGTCACCATGCGAACTTCAGCAGCACCGGGGATGTGCATTTTCAGTTGTTCGGTGGCCAGCACTTCGATCCGGCTGTGGGCAGTCCAGGTGCTTTGCTCAAGAATCAGCCGACCCCATTCGGCCTGGGCCTTGTCACGCACACTCAACTCGCCAAACAGCGTATTGAGTAGCTGACGGTTCCAGTGGGCGCTGTAGGACACCGCAATCGCGGAAACCAAAACCCCAACAAATAGCAGGAGCATGAAAAAGCTTCCGCCTGGAAGTGGCTTGGCGAAAAGCTTGCTCACCGAAGCTTCTCCGCGATACGCATGACAGCACTACGGGAGCGGGGGTTGGCTTTGAGTTCAGCCTCGGAGGCGAACTGCGCTTTGCCATGAACCTTGATTTTCGGCACAAAAGCTTCAAAACGTACCGGCAGGTTGCGCGGCAGATTGTCGGACTCACCTTTTACCAGGCGCCGCATGAACAGCTTGACGATGCGATCTTCCAGGGAGTGGAAGCTGATCACCACCAGGCGACCACCGATTTCCAGGGACTCCAGCGCAGCTTCAAGGCCGGCCTCGAGATCGCCCAGTTCGTTATTCACGTGAATGCGCAAACCCTGAAAAGCACGGGTAGCCGGGTTCTTGCCCTTCTCCCAAGCCGGGTTGGCGACTTTCAATACTTCGGCCAGATCAGCAGTACGCTCGAAAGGCTGGATCTCACGACGCTCAACCACTGCGCGCGCCATACGACCAGAGAAGCGCTCTTCACCGTACTCCTTGAATACCCGGGCGATTTCTTCCACGGGCGCCGTAGCAATGAACTGCGCAGCACTGACGCCACGCGTTGGATCCATACGCATATCCAGCGGGCCATCATTGAGAAAGCTGAAGCCACGCTCAGGGTCGTCCAGCTGTGGCGACGACACCCCCAGGTCCAGCAACACACCACTGACCTTGCCTGCCAGGCCGCGATCAGCGACCTCGGAACCAAGCTCGGCAAAGCTGCGCTGTACAACGACAAAGCGGCCGTCTTCGGCCGCTAGCGCTTGCCCGGTGGCAATCGCTTGTGGGTCCTTGTCAAATCCAAGGAGCCGGCCGTCCGGCCCGAGCTTGCTGAGAATCAGCCGGCTATGCCCGCCACGGCCGAAGGTGCCATCTAAATAGCAGCCATCAGGGCGTACGGCGAGAGCCTCGACGGCTTCGTCAAGCAGCACGGTGATGTGGTTAAAGCCGCTATCAATAGTCACAGGATCAAATCACGCAGTTCATCAGGCATCGCGCCCGGTTGTTGAATAGCCGCCAGGTCCGCTGCAGAGACAGCATTCCAGGCATCCTCGTCCCACAATTGGAACTTGTTCAGTTGGCCCACCAGCATTGCGCGCTTATCCAACTTGGCATATTCACGCAGGCGCGGCGGCACCAGGAAACGACCACTGCCATCGAGTTCAAGATCGACGGCATTACCAATCAGCAAACGCTGTAAACGACGGTTTTCTTCACGCAGCGAAGGCAGTGCGCGCAGTTTGGTTTCTATAAGCTCCCACTCATCGAGGGGATAAACACACAAACAAGGATCAACAGCGTCAATCGTGACGATTAACTGCCCGGAACTTCGCGAAACGAGCTCGTCACGATACCGGCTCGGCATGGCGAGACGGCCTTTTGCATCGAGACTGATAGCGTTAGCTCCGCGAAACACGTCAGCGTTTCTCCAATTTTTAGCGTTTTACGCTCAAAAAACCCACTTCATGCCACTTTCCGCCACTTGCGCACACTATAGGAATGCGCCCATACCACCGTCAAGGCGCGCAGCGACGGAAAAGCCTTATAGAACGGAGATTTAGGACGCAAAAAGGAGAGGTAACGAGAATTAGGGGGGCGTTCCAGAGCATTAACTTCAGACAGCTCATTGAGCTACAGCACGAAGTTAAAGTGATTTGTTAAGAGTAAGATTTTTTCGGTATTACAAGAACGCTTCTGCTATTGATTCAAGCAGGGAGGGAAAAGGTGGAGAGTCGATCTGTAAGCCGGGTTCTGTCGAGGACAGTCATTCCTCTACGATGGCCATCACTGGACATCTTTAGCAACCTACCCGGTTCCAGCGCGGGCCACGCCTTGGAACCCTATTTGGTCTTGCTCCGAGTGGGGTTTACCTAGCCACGAACTGTTACCAGACGTGCGGTGCGCTCTTACCGCACCTTTTCACCCTTACCGGCACCGAAGTGCTTAGGCGGTTATTTTCTGTGGCACTTTCCGTAGGCTCGCGCCTCCCAGGCATTACCTGGCACTCCGCCCTATGGAGCCCGGACTTTCCTCCCCCCTCTAATTTTCATAGAGGGCAGCGACTGTCCAATCGACTCTCCGCCGCGCAGATTAACGGCAGAGCGGCCTAAGAACAAGCGCTAAAAGCCTTTGGCCACCCTGCTACGTAATTTATTGCCCCTTCTGTTTATCCAGGGCCACCTGATACAGCACATTCTTGCGCTCACCGGTAATTTCAGCAGCCAACGCAGCCGCCCTCTTGAGCGGCATCTCCTTGAGCAGCAAATCAAGAATACGCATCGACTCACTGCTGATCGCTTCGTCACTTTCCGGCACCGTCCATCCCGCGACCAACACCACGCACTCTCCACGCTGCTGATTGCTGTCGGACTCGACGAACTGGCGCAACTCGGAAAGCGGCAAGCCCTTGAGGGTTTCGAAGGTTTTGGTCAGCTCACGAGCCAGCAACGCCGGCCGCTCACCACCGAACACCGACTCCATGTCCTGCAGACACTCGAGAATGCGATGCGGCGCCTCATAGAAAATCAGCGTCCGCGGCTCTTCCTTGACCAACTCCAGTCGCGCCCGACGCCCAACGGCCTTGGCCGGCAGAAATCCCTCGAAGATAAACCGATCCGACGGCAGGCCCGCTGCCGACAGCGCTGCGATCAGCGCACAAGCCCCTGGCACCGGCACCACGTTGATACCTGCGGCCCGAGCCTGGCGCACCAAGTGATAACCCGGATCGGAAATCAGCGGGGTACCAGCATCGGAGATCAAGGCAACGTTATCGCCCGCCAATAAACGGGTAATGAAACGACTACCCTCATCACGCTCGTTATGCTCATGACAGGCTGCCAAAGGAGTGGAAATCCCGAAGTGCTGCATCAAGCGCTGGGAATGCCGAGTATCCTCGGCCGCGATCAATGACACCTCGCGCAATAACTTCAGAGCCCGAGCACTGATGTCATCCAGGTTGCCAATGGGCGTCGCCACCACATAAAGCGAGCCAGCAATGGAATTCAAAGGACCTGGAGCAGTCAAAGCGCACACCTCTTGATCGACAAAAGCGTCATTGTAGCGCGTTGAAGTCTTCTCAATACGCCTCACAATCGCGCAACGCTCCAGCCCATTGCGACCTTTTATGCACCACAGCAACATTTGCATCAGCTAAATAGACGGTTTATCACCTCTAACATCGCGCCCCGGCCAGCGCTTGGGTACAATTCCACGCTAATTTGATCGAGTATCAGGAACACTTACATGATCGCTTGCCTGCGGCTGTTTCTTGCCCTCTGCCTGGCTACCCTTCTGGTGGCTTGCGCCAGCTCGCCCTCCTCCAGCCTTGGCGAACTTCCACGGACACCGGATGCCAGCATCGAGCAGCTGCTCGAACAGGCCGCCGCCAGCAAAAGCCCGGACAAGGCCGCCCTCTTGCGCCTGAGCGCTGCTGACCTGGCCTATCGTCAAGGCAATGCCGGACGCGCCGGACAGATCCTCCAGCAAGTACCGCTGGACCAGCTCAAACCCGCCCAGCAGATCTTTGCCAGCACCCTGGCTGCAGAACTGGCGATGGTGCGCAATCAGCCAAAAGCTGCGCTGACCGCGCTGAGCCACCCCAGCCTGCAACACTTGGGCGAGTTGCCAGCAGCTCAGCAGATCCGTACCGGCAGCGTTTACGCTCGTGCCCTGGAAGCCGATGGCCAGACATTGGCCGCTGCAAAGCAGCGAATCCTGATCGCACCGCTACTGAAAGATGACGCCGCAGCGAAAAACCATGAGGCCATCTGGGCCCTGATTGCCGCCCTGCCCACCGATCAGTTGCAGCCTGCAGGCAACGACGACCTGGCCGGCTGGCTGAGCCTGGCCCTGGCAGTCAAGACTGCGGGCACCCTGGAGCAGCAACAGGCAGCCATCGATAACTGGCGCGCGCAGAATCCGAAGCACCCTGCCGCCCTTCAACTGCCGCAACCGCTGATCAAGCTCAAGGAACTGGCCAGCCAGCCGATTTCGAAAATCGCTTTGCTGCTGCCACAGGACGGCCCTCTGGCTTCAGTCTCCAAAGCGCTGCGTGAAGGCTTCATGGCCGCTCACTATCAGGCTCAGCAAGCCGGACAAAAACCACCTAGCATCGAGTTCTACGACAGCTCGCGCCTGAGCTCCCTGGATGACTTCTACCGCAAGGCCCAGGCTGCCGGCGTGCAACTGGTGGTTGGCCCGCTGGAAAAACCACTGGTCAAGCAACTCGCCGCGCGCCCACAACTGCCGATCACTACCCTTGCCCTGAACTACAGCGAGGGCGAACAAGGCCCGGCGCAGTTGTTCCAGTTTGGCCTGGCGGCAGAAGACGAAGCTCGCGAAGTTTCTCGCCGCGCCCGCGCCGATGGCTTGCATCGTGCTGCTGCGCTGGTCCCCAAAGGCGAGTGGGGCGACCGCGTGCTGAAGGCCTTCCGCCAGGATTGGGAAGCAAACGGCGGTAGCGTGATCGGTATCGAACGCGTTGACCAACCTGTCGCCTTGGCCCAGCAGATTGCCGACCTGTTCCAATTGCGCCAAAGCGAAGGCCGCGCCAAGAGCCTGCAGAGCACCGTAGGCACTCAAGTCGCCGCACAACCATCGCGCCGCCAGGACATCGAGTTCATTTTCCTCGCTGCCACTCCGCAACAGGCCCAACAGATCAAGCCGACCCTGAACTTCCAGTACGCTGGCGACGTTCCGGTGTACGCCACCTCCAACGTGTTCAGCGCCAGCGGAGACCAGAACCAGTACAACGACATGAATGGCGTGATGTTCTGCGAAACGCCTTGGCTGCTGGATGCCAACGGCACTCTGCGCCGTCAGGTCACCGCACAATGGCCACAAGCCGGAGGCAGCCTCGGCCGTCTTTACGCCATGGGGGCCGACGCCTATCGCCTGGCGCCACGCCTAGGCCAACTCAAGGCTTTGCCAGACAGCCGGATAGAAGGTGAATCCGGCAGCCTGGGCATGGCCGCAGGCCAGCGCATCGAACGTCAGTTGCCATGGGCCAAGTTCGTCGGGGGCCAGGTCACTCGCCTGCCCGACACGCCGCGCTAATGCCTCAAGGATCACGCCAGCAAAGCGGAAGAGATGCCGAGTGCCAAGCACTCAGGCATCTGCAGCAGCAAGGACTGCGCCTATTGGCGCAGAACTGGCTGTGTAAGCGCGGCGAGCTTGATCTGGTCATGCTTGACGGCGATACAGTAGTATTCGTCGAAGTCCGCTACAGACAACACACTCAATGGGGTGGCGCGCTGGGCAGTATCGATGGGCGCAAGCGCCAAAAGCTGATCCTCGCTGCGCAGAGCTTCCTGCAACGCGAATCACGCTGGTCCAACCACCCCTGCCGTTTCGACGTGGTCGCCATTGACGGCAGCCCGGGTGCAGAAGCCCACTTGAACTGGCTACGCAATGCCTTTGACAGCTGAAAGACGCCCTCAGGCCGCACCCATTTTCACTCAACTTTTTTGCTCTTTGCTTTGCGGGCTGCACATTCACGTGCCACCAAGCCGCGCCACTTAAGGTCACACAGATGGACATGCAATCCCGAATTCGCCAGCTTTTTCAGGCCAGTATCGATACCAAGCAACAGGCGATGGACGTACTTGCACCGCACATCGAGCAAGCCAGCCAGGTCATGGTCAACGCCCTGCTCAACGAAGGCAAAATGCTCTCCTGTGGCAACGGTGGCTCCGCCGGCGACGCCCAGCACTTCTCCTCCGAGCTGCTCAACCGCTTTGAACGTGAACGCCCCAGCCTGCCGGCGATTGCCCTGACCACCGACAGCTCGACCATTACCTCGATTGCCAACGACTACAGCTACAACGAAATCTTCTCCAAACAGATCCGCGCCCTGGGCCAGCCCGGCGATGTGTTGCTGGCGATTTCCACCAGTGGCAACTCGGCGAACATTATTCAAGCCATCCAGGCCGCACATGATCGAGAAATGATTGTCGTAGCATTGACCGGCCGCGACGGCGGCGGCATGGCTTCGCTGCTACTGCCCGAAGATGTCGAGATTCGCGTCCCGGCCACCGTCACCGCACGTATTCAAGAAGTCCACCTGCTGGCGATCCACTGCCTTTGCGACTTGATCGACAGCCAATTGTTCGGGAGTGAAGAATGACCCCTAATCGCCTTGGCCTTCTGGCCCTGACCTTGTGTCTAAGCATCACTGGTTGCAGCTCGGTGATCACCGCCACCCGCGACAAGCCCATTGATGATGATCGCGGTACTCGCACCTTCGGCAGCAAGATCGACGACTCACTGATCGAGACCAAAGTCAGCGTCAACGTTGCCAAAGCCAACCCGGACCTGGAAAACAACTCGCATATCGTCGTCAGCAGCTTCAACGGCATCGTTCTGCTGGCGGGCCAGACACCGCGCGCCGACCTCAAGGCCATGGCCGAGCAGGCCGCCAGCGAGGTACAGCGGGTCAAGAAGGTCCATAACGAGCTGCAGGTACTACCGCCTTCCGGATTTCTGGCGCGCCAGAACGATGGCTGGCTGACCACCAAGATCAAGACCCAGATGCTCGCCGACGCTAGCGTACCCGCCTCGCGCATCAAGGTCGTGACCGAGAACGGCATCGTTTACCTGCTGGGCCTGCTGACCCAACAGGAAGCCGCTCAAGCCACCAACCTGGTCCAGGGCGTTTCCGGCGTACAGAGAATCGTCAAGTTGTTTGAATACATCGACTGACACGCAGCTCTGACAGATACAAAAAAGGCGATCCATTCGGATCGCCTTTTTTTACTTGACCACCTTCAAGCTCGGCCGGCCACTTGGACGCGGCGGCTCACTGTCAGGTGGCGGCATATCATCATCCGACTCGACGCCCTCTTCATCTTCATCAAGAGACGACTCGAGATCGAAGACCATACCCTGGCCATTCTCTCGCGCGTAAATCCCGAGAATCGCAGCGATAGGCACGTGCAAGCTGTGAGGCACACCACCAAAGCGTCCCTCAAAGGTCACGGCATCGTTGTCCATGTGCAGATGGCGCACAGCACTGGGCGAAATGTTCAGGACGATCTGTCCGTCACTGGCAAAGCCCTGGGGCACCTGCACCGCCGGGTACTCGGAATTCACCAGCATGTGCGGGGTGCAATCGTTGTCCACAATCCACTCATAGAGCGCACGGACCAGATAAGGTCGACTGGAGTTCATAGCGGCTCCTTAAGCCTCAGCGCATATCACGTTCGACACCAGACAGACTCGCCTGGAAAGCCTCACGCGCAAATTGACGCTCCATATATTCGAGCAACGGCTTGGCCTGCCGCGGCAGTTCAATACCCAGAATCGGCAATCTCCAGAGTATGGGCAGCAGGCAGCAGTCCACCAGGCTTTGTTCCTCACTGAGGAAAAATGGCTTGTCTGCGAATAGCGGAGAAACTCCGGTCAAACTTTCACGCAATTCCTTACGCGCCAGCACCCGAGCGGCTTCCTTGGTTCGAGCATCAAGAATCAAGTCCACCTGCCCACACCAGTCACGCTGAATCCGGTGTATCAGCAAACGGCTATTAGCCCGCGCCACAGGATAAACCGGCAGCAATGGTGGGTGCGGATAACGCTCATCCAGGTACTCCATCACCACTGTCGACTCCCACAACGCCAGGTCACGATCGACCAGCGTAGGCAAGCTCCCGTATGGATTCACTTCGATCAGCTTTGGCGGTTGACGACCCGCCTCCACACTGATGATCTCGGCGCTGACACCTTTCTCCGCAAGCACAATGCGCACCCGGTGGGAATAGTGGTCGGCGGGGTCGGAGTAACAGGCCAACCGATTGGTCACGCCCATGGCGGTCCTCCTCGCTTGTTGAAATTATCGGAAGCAGAAAAAACGAGCGCGCCCTGAAGGCGCCTCTGGTAACACCCGGATGATACAGGGTTGTTACAGTTTCAGAGACGCCCTTGGGCGCGCACGTTCAACAACTGATGCTTAAAACGTTATTAATGCACATCTTTCCAGTATTCGCGCTTCAGCAGATAGGCGAACACGAAGAAGAAGGCCAGGTACAAGAGTACATAAGTACCGATGCGCTGGTGCTGCAGCTTGACCGGGTTGGCCGAGTAAGCCAGGAAGGTCACCAGATTCTTGACCTTCTCGTCGAACTGCGCCTCATTGAGGGTGCCCGTGTTTTCCTTGATGGTCAGCTGGTCGCAAGCCTCATGCGTCAGAGGCGTGCCGGTCAGCGGATCGTATTGCTTCTTGCCGTCCTCGACAATCTGGACCTGCTTGCAACCAATCACCTGACGGCCTTGCAGACCGACCAGAACGTTAGGCATACCCACATTCGGGAACACCGTGTTGTTCACACCCCAAGGCCGCGAAGGGTCCTCGTAGAAGGACTTCAGGTAACCATAGAGCCAGTCGGTACCACGCACACGAGCTACCAAGGTCAGGTCCGGCGGCGCAGCACCGAACCAGGTCTTGGCATCCGCCGGCTGCATGCCGATGTTCATGTGGTCACCGATCTTTGCTCCGGTGAACACCAGATTGCTCAGCATCAGGTCGTGAGGGATGCCCAAGTCATCGGCAACTCGCTCATAACGCTGGAACTTGGCGCTGTGGCAGCCCATGCAGTAGTTGGCAAAGGTACGCGCACCATCTTGCAGGGCAGCTTTGTCAGACAGGTCGATGTCGACCTTTTCCAACTCAGGACCGTGCTCGGCTGCGAAAGACAATACAGGCATAGCAGCAAGAATCAGTACAGCAAATAGCTTTTTCATCAGCCAGTCACCCTTTCCGGAACCGGTTTGGTCTTCTCGAGCCTGGTATAGAACGGCATCAGAATGAAGTAGGCGAAGTACAGGAAGGTACACACCTGCGACAGCAACGTACGACCCGGAGTCGGTGCGAGCACGCCCAGCACTCCCAGGATCACGAACGAGATGCAGAACACCAGCAACCAGATCTTGCTCAGCATGCCTTTGTAGCGCATTGACTTGACCGGACTACGGTCCAGCCATGGCAGCACGAACAGCACGGCAATAGCGGCACCCATGGCAACAACACCCATGAGCTTGTCTGGGATTGCACGCAAAATTGCGTAGAACGGAGTGAAGTACCACACCGGAGCAATGTGCTCAGGCGTCTTGAACGCGTTAGCTTGTTCGAAGTTCGGTTTTTCGAGGAAATAACCACCCATTTCCGGAAAGAAGAACACGATCGAGCAGAAGATGAACAGGAACACCACCACGCCGACGATATCTTTCACGGTGTAGTAAGGGTGGAAAGGAATGCCGTCCAGCGGAATACCGTTCTCGTCCTTGTGCTTCTTGATGTCCACGCCATCCGGGTTGTTCGAACCCACCTCGTGCAACGCGAGGATATGCAGCACCACCAGACCAAGAATAACGATTGGCAAGGCCACGACGTGCAAGGCGAAGAAGCGGTTCAAGGTGATCCCGGAAATCAGGTAGTCACCACGAATCCACTGGGTCAGGTCGTCACCGATAACCGGGATCGCACCGAACAGCGAGATGATCACCTGGGCACCCCAGTAGGACATCTGTCCCCAAGGCAACAGGTAGCCCATGAAGGCCTCGGCCATCAACGCCAGATAGATCAGCATGCCGAACAACCACACCAGCTCACGAGGCTTCTGGTAGGAACCGTAAAGCAGGCCACGGAACATGTGCAGATAGACCACGATGAAGAACGCCGAAGCGCCAGTGGAGTGCAGTAATCGCAGGATGGCGCCGTATTCGACGTCACGCATGATGTATTCAACGGAAGCAAAGGCTTCTTCCGCCGAAGGGGTGTAGCTCATGGTCAGCCAGACGCCGGTAACGATCTGATTGACCAGAACCAACAGTGCCAGGGAGCCAAAGAAATAGAAGAAGTTGAAGTTCTTCGGAGCGTAATACTTGCTGAGATGGTCTTCCCACATTTTGGTTGCGGGGAAGCGCGCATCCACCCAATCCATGAACTTGCTCATCACGCTTTCTCCGTGTCGACGCCAATGACGATGATGTCATCCGACTCATAGGAATGCGGCGGTACTGGCAGGTTCAAAGGCGCAGGTTGCGACTTGTAGACGCGACCAGCCAGATCGTAGTGGGAGCCGTGGCAAGGGCAGAAATAACCACCGACCCAATCCTTGCCCAGATCTGCGGGCGCCACTTCAGGACGGAAGGTCGGAGAACAGCCCAGGTGGGTGCAAATACCGATCAGCAGAAGGATCTCTGGCTTGATCGAACGCACTTCCGGGTCGACGTAGGTTGGTTGTACCGAGTTCTTGGAGTCCGGGTCAGATAGCTGGCCCTCGATCTTTTTAAGATTGCCCAGGATTTCCTCGGTACGGCGGACGATGAACACCGGCTGACCGCGCCACTCAGCAATCATCTGCTGACCTGGATCGATCTTGCTGATATTCACTTTCACCGGTGCACCTGCGGCTTTCGCCTTGGCACTGGGAAACCATGACCCCACGAACGGGACCGCAGCCCCCACCGCTCCAGCAGCACCCACCACGGATGTGGCTGCTACCAAGAAGCGACGCCGGCCTGCATTCACGCCGTCATTGCTCATTCAGTCCTCTCCCATCAGCTTTGTGGCCTGTTAAATCAGGCATCTACTAAGTAAAAATCTGAACTTATAAAAATTTTGCCGAATGGTAATGAAAAGCCCCTATTCTGACAAGGTAATTACCAAGCTGGCCAAGCCAGAAGCCTTGCAGTATAGGGCTTCCGCGGATGTGGCAAGTTGTCACAGAGCAAATTTCAGACAATAAAAAACGCCCAGCTCCGCGAGGAGGCTGGGCGTTTTTGGAACGCAGCTGCGAATTAACGCTTGGAGTATTGCGGACGCTTACGCGCTTTACGCAGACCCACTTTCTTACGTTCAACTTCACGGGCATCGCGAGTAACGAAGCCAGCTTTGCGCAGCGCGCCGCGCAGGGTGTCATCGTAGTCCATCAAAGCACGAGTGATGCCGTGGCGGATTGCGCCAGCTTGACCACTTACGCCGCCGCCAATAACGGTAACGTAGATATCGAACTTCTCAACAGTCTCGGTCAGCTCCAGCGGTTGACGAACTACCATGCGGGCAGTTTCGCGACCGAAGAAGTTCTCCAGAGTGCGGTTGTTGATGGAGATATTGCCAGTACCCGGACGCAGGAAAACGCGTGCGGTTGCAGTCTTGCGACGGCCAGTGCCGTAATTTTGAGTCGCCGACATAATGAACTATTCCGTTAAATCTTCAGTTCTTGGGGCTGCTGAGCAGTATGAGGGTGAGCAGCGCCCGCATAGACTTTCAGCTTACGGTACATGTCGCGACCCAGCGGGTTTTTAGGCAGCATGCCTTTTACCGCGGTCTCGATCACGCGCTCAGGGGCCTTGGCGATCAGCTTTTCGAAGTTGATCGACTTGATGCCGCCCGGGAAACCGGAGTGGGAGTAGTACATTTTGTCAGTGGTTTTAGCGCCAGTAACACGTACCTGCTCGGCATTGATCACGACGATGTAGTCGCCGGTATCAACGTGAGGAGTGTACTCAGGCTTGTGCTTGCCACGCAGACGGCTCGCGATTTCGGTGGCCAGACGACCCAGGGTCTGACCAGCAGCGTCGACGACAAACCAGTCGCGCTTTACTGTTTCCGGTTTAGCAGTAAAAGTTTTCATTCTTTATAGCCTCAGGGGCCGTCCAGCAAAATAGACGGCGGATCTTACTGAATAGTGCGTACTTTGACAAGGTCAAAGGCAGCCGAACACAGACGCTTTCGGGGGCTCGGGTCAGCGCGTCTGATATACGGCAAGATTCTTCGGCAGGCGGCGCATCACTTCCACTGCAGAAAGAGCTGCCGAATTATGCAGATTGCGAAAAAAATTTCAACCTGCTTTTATGATTGTTTTGCCAAGGGAGCACCCGATGGACTATCGCCAGCTGGGCCGAACCGATCTGAATGTGAGTGCGATTTGCCTGGGCACCATGACTTGGGGCGAGCAAAACACCGAGGCTGAAGCCTTCGCCCAGATCGAACGCGCCAAGGACGCCGGAATCAATTTCATTGATACCGCCGAAATGTACCCGGTCCCACCCAAGGCCGAGACCTACGCGACTACCGAGCGCTATATCGGCAACTGGTTCAAGCAGCGTGGTGATCGCGCCGACTGGATCCTCGCCAGCAAGATTGCCGGCCCCGGCAACACCATCGACTACATTCGTGACAAGCAGCTCAAGCACAACCGCAAGCACATTGTCGAAGCCGTGGATGCCAGCCTCAAACGCCTGCAGACCGACTGGATTGACCTCTATCAACTGCATTGGCCCGAACGCAGTACCAATTACTTCGGCCAACTGGGCTACAAGCACCAGGCCAACGAAGACTTCACCCCACTGGAAGAAACCCTTGAAGCCCTGGATGAACAGGTCAAGGCCGGCAAGATCCGTCATATCGGCCTGTCCAATGAAACCCCTTGGGGCACCATGAAATTCCTCGCCCTGGCCGAGAGCCGTGGCTGGCCACGGGCCGTTTCGATCCAGAACCCCTATAACCTGCTCAACCGCAGCTTTGAAGTGGGCCTGGCGGAAATCGCCATTCGCGAACAATGCGGCTTACTGGCCTACTCGCCCCTGGCGTTCGGTTATCTGTCCGGCAAATACGAAGGCGGCGCTCGCCCGGCCAAAGCGCGCTTGAGTCTATATAGCCGCTTTAGTCGCTACTTCAACCCTCAGTCGGAAGCAGCCTGCAGCCGCTACGTGGCCCTGGCCCGCGAGCATGGGCTGGATCCGGCACAAATGGCCTTGGCCTTCGTCACCCAGCAAGCATTCGTGACCAGCAACATCATCGGTGCCACCACCCTGGAACAACTGGATAGCAACATCGCCAGTGCCGAATTGAAGCTGTCGGAAGAGGTGCTCGCCGGCATCGAGGCGATCCACAAGGATCACCCCAACCCAGCCCCATAAGGCCGCCACACGCCGGCTTATCAGTAAATGAGGCAGCTCGGACTCCGCGCTGCCTTGTTTCACCTGCTAGCCGAGTGCTACCCGGCCACTTCTACAACGAGCGGGCGATGATTTCCTTCATGATCTCGTTGGTCCCGGCGTAGATGCGTTGCACCCTGGCATCCGCCCAGGCCCGGGCCACCGGGTACTCCAACATGTAGCCGTAGCCACCGTGCAATTGCACGCATTCGTCCAGCACCTTGCACTGCAGGTCAGTGCCCCAATACTTGGCCATCGCCGCCGTCGGCACATCGAGCTTGCCTTGCAGGTGCAGCTCCAGGCAGCGATCGACAAAGACCCGGCCGATCTGAATTTCCGTGGCCATTTCTGCCAGTTTGAAACGCGTGTTCTGGAAGTCAGCAATGGCCTTGCCGAATGCCTTGCGCTCACGGGTGTATTGCAACGTCCACTGCAGAGCCGCCTCGGCACTGGCCAGACCACCAATTGCGACGGTCAGGCGTTCCTGTGGCAGCTCCTGCATCAGATAGGCAAACCCCATCCCGGCCTGCCCCAGGAGGTTCTCCTTGGGCACTCGCACATCCTGGAAGAACAACTCAGAGGTGTCCTGAGCCTTCATCCCGATCTTCTCCAGACGCTTGCCTCTAGAGAAGCCGGGGGTATTGGCCTCCACCAGGAGCAGGCTGGTGCCCTTGGCCCCCGCCTTGGGATCGGTCTTGACCACCACAATCACCAGCTCCGCCAGAAAGCCATTGGTGATAAAGGTCTTGGAGCCATTGATCACGTACTCATCACCGTCGAGCACCGCAGTGGTTTTCACCCCTTGCAGGTCGGAACCTGCCCCCGGCTCAGTCATGGCGATGGCGGTAACCATCTCACCCGATACCAGCTTGGGCAGGTACTTGTGCTTCAGCGCCTCACTGCCGTAATGCAGGATATAGGGCGCGACAATGTCCGAATGCAGGGAAAAACCGATGCCGGTCAGCCCCAACCGGCCGACTTCTTCGATCACCACTGCGCTATAGAGAAAGTCCGCGCCCAGGCCGCCGTACTCTTCCGGAATATGCGAGCACAGCATTCCTGCCTCGCCGGCCTTGCTCCACAGTTGACGGTCGATATAACCCTGCTTCTCCCACTCCCCATGGAAGGGCACCGCCTCTTTCTCAAGGAAAGTACGCACGCTGTCACGGAAAAGCTCGTGCTCGGAACTAAACAAGGTTCTGGGAATCATGCAGCCACCTGTGGTTGTTGATCGAGATTAGCTGCCAGAGCCTAAGCCCAGGTGCCTGCACGGGACACTGGACACATCCGACAAAAAATAAGACGATCCAGCCGTCTGGTGACCACTTTCCCCTATAAGAACAATTGAATTTATGTCTAACCAAACCTCTACGCCCTTGCGGCGCGTCAGCATCCTGGCTATCGACCGGGTTTTCGCTTCTACCCTCATGCAGGCCAAGGATTTTTTCCATCTGGCCAGCCTGCGCTACGGCAAACAACTGGGCCAAGGCCTGACTCCGGTATTTGAAACCCGCCTGGTCAGCCCCGACGGTCAGCCGGTCTGCAGTTTCAGCAACGTGATCATGCCGGTGGATGGCCCGCTGGAAGACGCCGATGTGATCATCCTCCCGGCGTTCTGGGATGACTTCGACACCCTATGCCAGCGCTACCCACAGATATTGCCCTGGCTGCGAGCCCAGCACGCTCGTGGCGCGGTACTCTGCGGCGAAGCCACCGGGGTGTTCTGGCTGGCTGAAGCCGGATTGCTCGATGGCAAGGAAGCCACCACCTACTGGCGCTTCTTCAGCGCCTTCAGCGAGCGCTTCCCCAAGGTCCAGCTCAATCAGGACAAGCATCTAACCGACGCCGACAACCTGTATTGCGCCGGCGGCACCACCTCGGCCTGCGACCTGTACATCTACCTGATCGAACGCTTCTGCGGGGCCAACGTGGCCCAGGCAGTAGCGCGGGACATCCTCTACGAAGTGCAACGCAGCTACGCCCCCGGGCGCATTGGCTTCGGTGGCCAGAAGCTGCATCAGGACGTGATCATCCTGCAGATCCAGCATTGGCTCGAAGAGCACTTCGCCGACAAGTTCCGCTTCGAGGACGTGGCCCGCGAACACGGTATGAGCATCCGCAACTTCATGCGCCGCTTCCAGACGGCCACCGGCGACAAGCCCCTGCATTACTTGCAGCGCCTGCGCATCGAAACCGCCAAGGGCCTGCTCTCCGGGACACGCAAGAGCATCAAGACCATCAGCTACGAAGTCGGTTATGACGACGCCAGCTTCTTCGCCCGCCTGTTCCGCCAGCACACCGAGCTCTCACCCAACCAGTACCGCCAGCAGTTCCAGCAACAGGCGGCATAAAAAAAGGGCCTGCAATGCAGGCCCTTTTTCATTGGCTTGTGGTTACGGCCTGTGCGCCCGCGAGAGAAACTCGTGGGACTGCATCTCCAGCAGCCGGCTGAGGGTCCGCTGGAACTCGAACGTCAGCCGACCACCGGTGTAGAGATCCTTGAGCTCAACTTCGGCGGAGATGATCAACTTGACGTTACGGTCATAGAACTCGTCGACCATATTGATGAAGCGCCGAGCAATATCGTCGGTGGTGACGCTCATCTGCTCCACACCGCTGAGCAGTACCGCGTGGAAGATCTTGCCCAGTTCGATGTAGTCGTTCTGGCTGCGAGGACCGTCGCACAAGTCACGAAAATCAAACCAGGCCACGTCATCGCAGGTACGCACTGCGCGGATCTCACGGTTCTCGATCATCAGCACATCGTTTTCCACTGCCTGAGTACACTCAGGCGTCAGCGCCCGAAAACTCTTGCGCAGGTTTTCCTGGGACTCCTCGTTCAACGGAAAGTGGAACAGTTCCGCCTGTTCCAGATGACGCAGGCGATAATCCACACCGCTGTCGACGTTGACGATTTCAGTGTTCTGCTTGATCAGGGCAATCGCTGGCAAGAAGCGGGCACGTTGCAGCCCGTCCTTGTAAAGGCCGTCCGGGACGATGTTGGAGGTGGCCACCAGGGTCACGCCATTCTTGAACAGCTCCTCCATCAAGGTGCCGAGAATCATCGCGTCGGTGATATCGGACACAAAGAATTCGTCGAAGCAGATCACTCGCGCCTCTTGGGAGAAACGCTTGGCGATGATGACCAGCGGATTCTTCTCGCCGCCCAGGGTCTTCATTTCTTCGTGTACGCGCTTCATGAAACGGTGAAAGTGCGTACGAACCTTTTCCTTGAACGGCAGGGCTTCGAAGAAGGTGTCCACCAGGTAGGTCTTACCCCGCCCTACGCCACCCCAGAAGTACAGGCCCTTGACCGGCGCCTGATCCTTCTTGCCAAACAGTTTGCCGAGCAGCCCCGGCTTGTGTTGGTCTGCGGCGACCAGGTCGTCGTACAGGCGCTGCAGATGACGCACAGCAGTTTCCTGTGCCGCGTCATGGAAGAAGTCCGGGCGTTTCAGATCAGCTTGGTATCGTTCTAGGGGCGTCATAATTCGTTAGCAAGGCAACAAAAACGGGCCGCCACTTTAGCGACGGCCTCAGGGAATGGCAATCAGCCCTTGGTCGGGAAGATTCCGCTTAGTCCTGCGCCGGGGTCAGTGCAATCCGCAGTGCAGCTATGGCCGCGTCACGTGCTGCTGCATCGGCAAAGTCCGGGCTGTCAGCCACACAGGCATCGTCCAGCCAGATGCTGAAGCGATTGGCTTCGCTGCGCAGATCCAGGTCATGCCCCGACTGCAGTTGCTTGGTCACCGCACCAGCGGCCTTGCCGTCAGCGAAGTTGCGCGACAGCAACAACTGCTCGCCATCCGCAGAAAGCAAGCGGAAACGGAAACTGCCATCGTCTTCACGGAAGCTGATGAAGCGCGCGGCCTTGACCGCCTTTTTCTTGGTGCTGGCCGCCACCTGCACCTGGGTGGCGAAAGAACGCAGGCCCACAGCTTCACGCAGCTCAGCGAGGAACGGTGTCGCTACGGTACGAGCCTTGGCAGCACCGGTGCGCAGGATGTCCTCGAGGTCCGATGGACGCGCGATCAACTGATGGTAACGCTCGCGAGCTTCGCCCAACTCGCCGTCCAGCAACTGGAACAGGCGGTTCTTGGCTTCGCCCCAACCCAGGCCCTGCAGCAACTCGCTGCGGAATTCGTTGGCTTGTGCAGGAGTGGCGAACGCCTGGAACAGGGTGAACAGATGAGAGTTATCCGGATCCTTGGCCTCACCCGGCGCCTTGGAGTCGGTGACGATCCGCGAGATCGCGTCCTTCATGTCCTTGGCGCTGGTGAACAACGGAATGGTGTTGTCGTAGCTCTTGGACATCTTGCGACCGTCCAGGCCAGGCAAAGTGGCAACGCTTTCCTCGATCAGCGCCTCAGGCATGGCAAAGAACTCCTTGCCCTGGCCGAACAGGTGGTTGAAGCGCTGGCCGATATCCCGGGCCATTTCCACGTGCTGGATCTGGTCACGCCCCACCGGCACCTTGTTCGCGTTGAACATCAGAATGTCCGCAGCCATCAGCACCGGATAGCTGTACAAGCCCATGGTGATGCCCGCGTCCGGGTCTTCACCGGTCTCGACGTTCTTGTCTACCGAGGCCTTGTAGGCATGGGCGCGGTTGAGCAGGCCTTTGGCAGCTACGCAGGTCAGCAGCCAGGTCAACTCCGGAATCTCCGGAATGTCCGACTGGCGATAGAAAGTCACGCGCTCCACATCCAGGCCACCGGCCAGCCAGGTCGCGGCGATTTCCAGGCGCGAACGCTGGATGCGCAGCGGGTCATCACACTTGATCAGTGCGTGGTAGTCGGCCAGGAAGTAGAAGGAGTCGGCATTGCTGTCGCGGCTGGCGACGATCGCCGGGCGGATGGCACCGGCATAGTTGCCCAGGTGCGGCGTGCCGGTGGTGGTGATGCCGGTGAGGATACGCGTACGAGTAGTCATGGGTAATCGCTTATCAGACTGCTATCAATTCGAAAGTCGCGGCAGCACCAGATCTTTCAGGTCGGTGAGCTTGCCATGAAAAAAGTGCCCGCATTCTGCCACTTTCAGCAGCTCATGGGGGCGAACAAGCGCGTCGGACCACTCATAGACCACCTGCGGCTCGATGACTTCATCGGTTTCCGGCTGGATCAGGGTCAACGGGCAGTTCTCCGGCAGCAGGTCAGTGTCACGCAAACGGGTTACCGCTGGCGCCACCATGAACAGGTGCTTGAGCTGTACGCCCTGACCTTCCAGGCGCCCGCCGAGACTGGCGGCGACAAAACCGCCGAAGGAAAACCCCAGCAAGGTCAAGGGCAACGCTGGGTGCTTGGCCAGCAGCCACTGGGCGGCCGCCTGGGCATCGTCGACTTCACCGCTGCTCATATCGTGGCTGCCCTCGCTGGCGCCAACGCCGCGATAGTTGAAGCGCAAGGTGATCAGGCCAGCATCCCGAGCAGTGCGCTGCAAGGTAGACACCACTTTATTGAGCATGGTGCCGCCCTGCACCGGATTGGGGTGACAGATCAGCGCCACGCCACGTGCATCGGGCACCTGCAGATACAGGGTTTCCAGTTGGCCCGCCGGGCCGGCAATCACTACAGGGGTTTCACGCATTAGCAAGGAAGGAACTCCGTGACCTCGAAGGGGGTCGACTCGTCTAGCAAAGGTCTGTGCCAATCTATTGCGAGTGAATCGCGGTATACAGCGCAGGTTCGAGCCGTTAACGTAAAGCAAAGCCGTTTATAGAGGAAGGACTCGTGGAACACTCGCTCTTAGTTTGGTTGTTGCCGACTCTTGCCCTGGTCGCGGGTGTCGCTATTGGATTCCTGGTCGCTCGCCTGCTGCCCAATGCCGCGCCTAACCGCACGCAGCGTCAGCTGGATGATATTCAGGAACGTTTCGACAATTATCAGAATGAAGTGGTGACTCACTTCAACAGCACCGCAACCCTGGTCAAGAAGCTTACCCAGAGCTATCAGGAAGTGCAGGATCATCTCGCCGAGGGCGCCAACCGCCTGGCCCTGGACGAACTGACCCGCCAGCGTCTGCTGGCCGCCCTGCACTCGGAGTCGGTACAGGCTCCACGCGAGCGCCTGACACCACCACGGGATCAGGAACCGCCACGGGACTACGCGCCGAAGACGCCGAACGCCCCCGGCATGCTTGACGAACAATATGGTCTGAAAAAGTAATTAGCCTCAGCCATTAAAAAGCCCGCCCGATCTGCATCGGGCGGGCTTTTTTATGCCTGGGGTCGAACCAGACTGATCAGGGATACTGCTGGTACTGCTGACCTTACTGCTGGTAGGGCTGCTGGTACTGCTGGTTAGGTTGTTGATACTGCTGACCCGGAATCGCCTTGAGATTGACCTCCACCCGACGGTTCTGCGCACGGCCGTTGACGTCGGCGTTGCTGGCGATCGGGTTATCCGGACCGGCACCACGAGCGGACAGGTTGGCACCACTGACGCCTTGGGAAGTCAGATAGGTCGCTACGCTTTGGGCACGACGCTGAGATAGGTCCATGTTGTGCTGACGGCTGCCAGTGCTGTCGGTGTAGCCGACGATTTCGATCTGGTTCTGGCTGAACTCACGCAAGGAGTTGGCCAGGTTGTTCAGCGGCTGATAGAAGCTTGGTGCGATGTTCGCCGAATCAGTGGCGAAGGTGATATTGCCCGGCATGATCAGTTTGATCTGATCGCCCTGGCGCTGCACTTCAACCCCGGTGTTGGCCATGCTGGCGCGCAGCTTTTTCTCCTGCTGGTCGGCGTAATAGCCATAACCGGCGGCAGAAGCACCTACCACGGCAGCACCGATCAAGGCACCCTTGCCACGGTTGTTGTGGTCAATGGCAGCACCGGCCAGCGCACCGGCCAAGGCCCCGAGGCCACCGTATTTTGCAGTTTTGCTCATGCCTGACGAGCCGCCGTCGGCCTGCCCCTGATTGTCATAGGGATTAGGCGAAGCACAGCCGGACAACAAGGCCACAGCAGTTGCGACAAGAATCAAACGACGCGAGGTGAACATGGAAAGCTCCTACATTTTGCATTCTGTGGTGCAGCGGACGTTGGCAACAGACCTTTGCTGGCGTTGGAACACGCAGAGCAGCAAAAATTCCGTGAACAGTAGAGCAAATAATCAGGCTCTAACGAACGGATTCTGACGCATTTCATCACCCAGGCGGGTATCTGGACCGTGCCCGGTGACTACTGTTGCATCTTCATCAAGCGTGTAAAGACGCTGCTTGATCGAACGCATCAGGGTGGCCTGATCACCGCCCCACAAATCCGTGCGCCCGACCCCGCGCTTGAACAGTGTGTCACCGGCAATCAGCAGCTTAGCCTCGGAAAACCAAAAGCTCATGGAGCCTGGGGTATGCCCTGGAGTATGCAAGGCCACACCGCAACCGCAGGCCAGCTCCTCCTCGTCGTCCAGCCAGCGGTCCGGGGACGGGACCGGAGTATAGGGCACGCCGAACATGCTGCACTGCATCTCCAGGTTATCCCAGAGGAACTGATCGTCCTTGTGCAGGTGCAAGGTGGCACCGGTCTTTTCCTTCATTTGCCCAGAGGCAAGGAAGTGATCCAGGTGCGCGTGAGTATGGATGATACTTACCACCTTCAAGCCCAGGGCATCGAGGCGCGCCATGATCATGTCAGGGTTGCCGCCAGGATCGACGACTATGGCTTTCTTGGTCAGCGGATCACCGATGATGGTGCAGTTGCACTGCAAAGGGCCAACGGGGAAAGTTTCGCGGATAAGACTGGGGGTAGCGGCGTCCATGGGGAGGTTCCAGAGAAATCGATGGCCCATTCTGGCACAGCTCGCCGCCAGCGCTCACTCAGAACGCCAGCTGCAACGTCTCCTCACCCTCCAGCGCCAGCAGGAACTGCTTGGCCTGAAGCCCACCGGCGAAACCGGTGAGGCTGCCCGAGGCGCCAATCACTCGATGACAAGGCGCGACAATTGAGATCGGGTTTCGACCATTGGCCGCGCCCACTGCACGCACCGCCTTCGGGCTGCCGACTTGCTGGGCAATCTGGCTGTAGCTGCGGGTTTCACCAAATGGAATGGTCAGCAGCGCCTGCCAGACCTTGCACTGGAATTCGGTGCCGACAAAGTCCAGTTCAAGATCAAAGCGCTCGCGAGTACCTGCAAAATACTCCCGGAGCTGGCGCTCGGTCTCCAGTAACAGCGGATGGTCGCCCACCTCCTGAAGCGGACCAAGGCGCACCCGGTTCTGTCGCTCGTGCTCCCAGAGAATCGCAGCCAGCTTCATGC
Organism: Pseudomonas sp. Fl5BN2; assembly: GCF_009908205.1. Taxonomy (NCBI): domain Bacteria; kingdom Pseudomonadati; phylum Pseudomonadota; class Gammaproteobacteria; order Pseudomonadales; family Pseudomonadaceae; genus Pseudomonas; species Pseudomonas sp. Fl5BN2. The sequence continues at coordinate 126,284 of NZ_JAAARL010000009.1, forward strand.
CCCTGGCGACCAGGGTCAGTTGGCCCACCGGGGAAGGGATTATCTTGAATACACAGGGCATGCTAAGTCTCCTTAATCCGCCAAGGGAGTAAGGCCGGGAACCTTGTGGCTCGCAGTCCTCATCTCGGTACGCCCGCACTGTAAATCGGGATTCAAGCGCAAGAACTACGTTTCTTGCGCTTGAACTCAATGGCGAATCACTTGGGCCACAGGTTAGTCATCCTCTTCGATCAGGTAACAATTGTCACTGCTGCTGCGCCGGCCATGCGGGTCGATGATAAAGGCCCCGCGTCCGTTGCCGCACTCAAGCAAGTGCACGGGAGACAGTTCGCGCTGCTTGTCGATGCGTGCATTGAAGCGAACGATATAGGCACCCATTGATATTGATACGCAAAGAATCAGCACCAGGCACAACACCAACTGATCGGTATAGCTGGTGCCGCCCTCCTCAGAATGCACTGGCGACATGATCCGACCTTGCCCGCTCAACGTTGTGACCAATCAGAAACCAGCTCAGGAAGCCGCCGCCGCCAAGGCGCACCAACGGCGCCGTGGAAGGCAGGACACAGGCCATCAGGCCGAGGAGAATCAAGACCAGCAGGATTCCTTTGACCACCGAAGACAGGTTCACGGCTACGCCACGCTGTGGATAAGAAGAGCTGTAGCTTAGAGAGCCGAGGGTTAACACCAGGTAAACACCCGCAGAAAACGCTCCGAGTTCCGCTATCCTTCGGACCTCTGAGCGACAAAGGTCCAAGGGGACGTTCCCGTGCATATTCACCTGCTGCTGGTCGAGGACAATCTCGACCTGGCCAATACCGTCATCGAGTACCTGGAGATCAGCGACATCGTCTGTGACCACGCCAGCAACGGCCAGACCGGTCTTAACCTGGCCCTCAGCCAACATTATGACGTCATCCTGCTGGACATCATGCTGCCGCGGTTGGACGGCCAGCAGCTATGTGCACAGTTGCGCCAGCAAGGCAGCCAGACGCCGATCCTGATGCTCACCTCGCTGGATGCGCTGTCGGACAAGCTCGCCAGCTTTGCCGCAGGTGCCGACGACTATCTGGTCAAGCCGTTCGAGCTGGCCGAGCTGGTGGCCCGGATCCGCGCCCTGAGCATGCGGCGCAGCGGCCAGGCCAGCCGCCTGCAGGTCGCCGACCTGATGATGGACCTGAGTACCCGCAAGGTCAGCCGTGCCGGGCAGGAACTGCACCTGTCGCCCATCTGCTGGACCCTGCTGGAATGCCTGATGCGCGCCAGCCCCGAACCGGTCACCCGGGAGCGCCTGGAGGCGGCGATCTGGGGCGACGAACCACCGGACAGCAATACCCTCAAGGTCCATATGCATCGACTGCGCAAGACCGTGGATAAATCCTTCGGTCAGCCCCTGATCCACACCCTTCCCGGCGTTGGCATGCAGCTGAGGTCACATGCGTAACGGCCTGGGATTGAAGTGGGTGATCAGCGGCAGCTTCCTATTGCTGATCGCCGTGGTGTTGCTGATCTACAGCCGGCTGCTGCCGGAATACAGTGTGCGCGGCCTGCTCTACACCGCCAGTGCCATGATGGAGGAAGAAGCCCAATACTTCGCCAGGCACTACAAGAAGGACCCGACCACGCCACCACCACACAACTACTTCTATACCAGCGTCATCGGCAAGGAGGCGCTGCCAGAGAACATCCGCAAGATGCTGGACACGCCCCCCAGCCTGTCCTTCGGCGCGGTCCAGGTCTTCGGCGACCTGGATTCCGAAGATCAGGATGAAGGCCGGGCGATCCTGGCCCAGCCTCTAGGTGACGGCAAGACCCTGTACATGTACGACCTCGACCATGACCAGGAAGAAGGCGGTGAAGTCGAGACGCCGTTGTCCGACGCCTACCTCGACCGAGAGCTGCACGGCGTCATTTTCATCAGCCTGGCAGTGTTCATTCCGGCACTGATCATCATCGCCCTATTGGTCTGGTGGCTGGTTCGGCCACTGGGGCGACTGGCCCAATGGTCCACCACCCTGAAGGAGCCGGATGCGGTATCCGGTGAGCGGCCAAACTTCAGTTTCAAGGAGTTCAACATGCTAGCCGATGCGCTGGCCCAAAGTGTCCAGCAGGTACAGGCCGCCAGCCTGCGCGAAGGCCGCTTGCTGCGCTACACCAGCCATGAACTGCGGACCCCACTGGCGGTGCTCAAAGCCAATATCGAGCTGCTGACCCTACAGTCCGGCGGCGTCCTGCCACCGCCCCTGCAACGTATCGAACGCTCGGTACTGAACATGCAACGCATCGCCGAAACCTTGCTATGGATGAGCCGTGAGCTTCCCGAAGCATTGCCGGAAGAAGCCATCGACCTGAACGGGTTGGTTGGTGAATTGATTGAAGAACACCGCTACCTGATCGGCAAACGGGACATAGAGCTGATTCTCGATATCAGCAGCGAGCCTTGTCGCCTGCCCTTGACTGCTTGCCGCATCGTGGTCGGCAACTTCCTGCGCAATGCCCTGCAATACGCCGACGAGGGCAGCGTCGAAATCAGCTTCAAGTACCCGCAACTGTGCATCGTCAACCGCATCAGGGAAACCAAGCAGGCGGAGCCATCCAGCGATTTCGGCTATGGCCTGGGCCTGGAGCTGATGCGCCAGCTGTGCGCCAGACTGGGCTGGCAGATTGAAGTCAGCGTCGAACAGCAACACTTCAGCGTCACCCTGGATTTCGAGGCAGCTTCGCCCTTCGAGGAATCGCCAGCTGTTGTGGCCGGCCCCAGCGAAAACACCTGAAGCCAGGCAGGAGCCGTCATGCAGGAGCTCCTCACACCAGGGCCAGCGTCCAGGTACAGCCCGGCAAGCGAGGAAATATGTGTTCGCAAGCGATGAAAAAAATGGCCAGGCACCGCCCTCTATGCTGCCGCTTGTGAGTATTGTTGAGGGACAAAAAATACGCTCGGGGGCCATGCCGATGCGTAACTTGCGTGCATTGAACGGACTGTAATCGCCGTGGCGCATTCAAGCCTGGGTCACCACGACCCGCCTCCCTCCCCCGCGCCAGGACAAACAACGAGGTTTGCTGTGGCCGCCTATAACCTGCGTCAACTCAAGTACTTCATCACCACCGTCGAATGTGGCAGCGTCGCCGAAGCGTCACGCAAGCTGTACATCGCCCAACCGTCGATCTCCACCGCCATCAAAGGCCTGGAAGACAGCTTCGGCGTGCAACTGTTGATACGCCACCACGCCCTGGGCGTATCCCTGACCCCCAGCGGCGCACGCTTCTACCGCAAGGCCCAGGAACTGCTGCGCATGGCCAAGGAATTCGAACAGAACGCCCTGGCAGACAACGACGTGGTAGCCGGGCAGATCGACATCGGCTGTTTTGAAACCGTGGCGCCGCTGTACCTGCCGCAACTGATCGCCGGATTCAGTGCACTGTATCCCGGGGTGGAAATCCGCATCCGCGATGGCGAACAGCAGGAGCTGGTACAGGGCTTGACCGGTGGTGCGTTCGATCTGGCAATTCTGTATGAGCATGATCTGGACGGCACCATCGAAACCGAGCCGCTGATGCCGCCACAACGTCCCTATGCGCTGCTGCCCGCTGACCATCGTTATGCCAAGCAGGCTCAGGTATCGCTGCGGGACCTGTGCCTGGAGCCGATGATTCTGTTGGACGTGCAACCGAGCCGGACCTACTTCGTCAGCCTGTTCGAGGAGTTGGGACTGACGCCACAGATTGCCTTTAGCTCGCCGTCCATCGAAATGGTGCGCGGCATGGTGGGCCAGGGCTTCGGATTTTCGATTCTGGTGACCCGCCCCCACTCCCAATGCTCCTACGATGGCAAGCCGGTAGTGGGCGTGGATATCGTCGAGGAAGTGACCGGTTCAGGGCTGGTGGCTGCGTGGCTCAAGCGGGGCCAATTGACCAAGCCGGCGCGACTGTTTGCCGACTACTGCAAGCAGCACCTGGCCCGACCACCACAACCCTGACTTGCCGCAGGCCGAAGGCCCGCCGCGTACACGGGTCGCAGGCGCAGCCCGCGCTCGCCCCAAAGCAATGCATTGTTCGCATTGAGGCGCGAACACGTGCGGCCTGCTCACCACCTACGCCTGCCGCTACACAAACCCACTGCAAAGGGTGTAACTAGCCCAGCAACCCCAACTCCTGGGCCCGGGCCACCGCCTGGGTACGCCGCTCTACCCCCAGTTTGCTGTTGATATGGCTGGCGTGGGTTTTCACCGTGTGCAACGAAATGAACAGGCGCTCGCTGATTTCCTGGTTGGAACAACCCTCGGCAATCAACTGCAACACCGCCAACTCCCGGGAGCTCAAGGTTTCGTTATGACCACCCAGCTCTGGAGACTCACGGGACAACGCTGGCAAACGCTCCTGCAAGGCTTGGGTCAAGGCGGTCGACCCGGCGCTCTGCAATTGTTCACGCACCCAACAAGGATAACTGCGGAGCAACTCCTCGAAGGGTTGTACAGCCCCCCCCACCGCCGCCTCCAAGGCCAGGGCAAAGTCCTGGCGCGCCTGTGGACCGCGCCCTGCCGCCAGTAACAGCGCAGTTTTCTGGGTCAAGGCCATCACACTCAAGAGTTGTCGACCACTGTGCTGGCCATGCTCAACCAGCCGATTCAAACGCTGTTCAGCCTTGATCAGGTCACCTTTGATGCTCTCCAGCCGAGCCTGCTGCAATTCGATATGCAACGGCAATTGGGGGTGGAATTCCGGCGGCGCCGCCGCCTGTTCGCCGGTGTAGGTCTGGCCCAGGCGAGCCAACCAGGCTTCGGCGAGATCAGTGCGCCCTTGGGCCAGCCAGAGTTCGCACTTCACCAGGGTGATCATCGCCAGATAGTAGATCGGCGGCACATCCCAGATATGCATCAGACGCTCGGCCTCGGCCAACTCGGCAAAAGCCCGGGAGAACTCGCCCCGCAGGCCCTCTTGCTTGGCGATCACGCAATGACCGATCAACACGCTGATATCACGGCAGGCCCGGGCCTCCACCAGCCCGGCCTGCAGCAACACCAGGCCGGCCTCGGGCTGTGCCCGCAAGGTCAGCAGATAGCCTTCATACAGAGTCAAGCGGGCCCGTACGGCGTACAGCCGCTGGACTGACAAACCCTGTAGCCGGCGCTGCCCCTGATGCACTTCCTCCTGGGCCCGCAGCAACTCACCCCGCGCCTGCAGGACCCGCGCCCGATCGTAATGGGCCAGGGCCTCGAACAACGGATTGCCGACCCGCTGTGCCAGCTCCAGGGACTCTCGATTGAGGCTACGGGCACGCCACAGGTCGGCGTCGGTAATGGCCAGGTTGGACAAGGTCGACAGGCACATCAGGCGTTGCCCATAACGTTTGTGGGGCAGGCTTTCCAGGGCTTCGCTGCAATAGGCCAGGGTCCTTTCCCGCTGGCCGCGGCCGCGGGCAATGATCCCGCTCAAGGCCAACCATTGCGCCAGCATCGACTTCTGCGCAGTGGCCGAGGGCGCCGGCAGGAAACGCGTCAGATGATCTGCCAGTTCCTCCGCCGCATCCAGCTGGCAGGCCAGCCCCAGCGCCCAACTGTAGAGCACGATAAGACGCGGAGTGCTGACCAGCAGACTGTCGGGCAAGTCCATCTTCCAGCGCAGTAACATGCCGACATTCTGCTCTGCCAGCAGTTGCTCCTCCGACAGGTTCTGCACCAGGTTGGCCGCTACATCCAGATGCCCGGCACGCAGCGCCTGCTCCACCGCTTCATCGAGCAATCCCTGGGCGTTGAACCAGCGACAGGCCCGCAGGTGCAGGCTGGCGGCGGGCACCAAGGCATTGGCCGTGGGCCGGGTGCGCAGCAGATCGGAAAACAGATGGTGATATCGATACCAATGCCCGTGCTCGTCCAACGGCACCAGAAACACCTGGTGCGCCTGCAGAAAACCGAGGATCTCGGCACTGTCATGGGCTTCACGCAGGGCGTCGCAGAGTTCCGCGCAAAAACGCTCCTGGGGCGCCGTGTCATACAAAAAAGCCTGGACTTCGGCGGGCAGGCAATCGATGACTTCCTCCAGCAAATAGTCCCGGATCAACCCCTCCCCGCCGTGCAGCCCCTGGGGCAACGCGCCCACGGCACCGGCCTCGGACGCGGCCAGCAACCAGAAGCGCAGCCCCGCCACCCATCCCTCGCTGCGCCGGATCAAGTTTTCCAGCGCCTCGCCACGCAAGGCACTGCTGTGTCGGGCTAACAGGCCCAGGGATTCATCATGAGTCAGGCGCAGATCCTGCTCATTCAACTCCAGCAACTGCCGCGACAAGCGCAATCGCGCCAGGTGCCAGTCCGGACGCTGGCGGCTGGTGACCAGCACCAGCAAGCCATCGGGAAGGTGGTTGAGAAAGAATTGCAGGCAACGATCGAGCACCGGCCCCTGGGCCAGGTGATAGTCATCCAGGACCAACAACAAAGGAGTGCTGCTGGACAGGTGAGCCGCCAACTCATCCAGCAGACCGTCCAACCACTCTTCAAAAGCGAAGGGCTGGTGGCGCTGACGCATTTTCAACAGGCCGAGGGATTGCTGGCCCAATTGCTCAAAGTATTGCTGCAGCCCCGCCAACAGGCGTTCGAGGAAACGCCCGGGATCGCTGTCTCGGCGACTCAGCCCCAGCCACAGGCTCTGCCAATTCCCCGGCAGGCTCTGGCAGAACTCCACCGCCAGTGAACTCTTGCCAAACCCGGCCGGCGCACTGACCAGCAACAGTCGCCCCCCCAGCCCACCGCTCAAGCGCTGGCAAAGCCGCGGCCGCGGCACGTATCCATCAGGCAGCGGCGGTCGATAAAAACGCCCCTCTAGCGCAGGGATCACCGCGCTGTCAGTCCTTTGAAGGGGAAACAGGTCAGTCATGGCCAACTCTTATTGATGTACGGTTGTCGGCGTAGCAGATGTCCGCAGACTAGCGGTAAAAGGCCACCTGTTGAAGATTTTTGCGACCTTTCGAGCGAAAAAGACTATGACCAAATGGATCAGATAGTTCTCACTTATTAAGTGATATTTCATTTTCTTATCGAGACAAAAACCAATCCACTCCGAGAAACTCGTCCGTACTGCCAGTGACCTCTGCGCATTTGAGCGAAGCCCAATCCTATAGGCAAAAAAAAGCCCCGAACCAGTCGGGGCAATTTCCGAGGATGCGGCCTCTATTTACAGCGGATCAGCGAACCCCATCCTGACGCAGGGCGGCGGGGGTGAAGTCGCTGATGGTGGCGGTGAAACCAAAGTCATACGCCTGCTTCTCTTCGTTCTTCATGCCCAGCGCCAGGTAGCGGCCGGACTGCAGGTCGTAGAGAGTTTCCAGGGCGTACCACGGCACTTGTTTGTCGTAGTAGTTCTCGGCATGAGCTTCAGCCACGCGCCACAGTTGGCCACGACCGTCGTAGTGGTCGATCACCGCAGCCTGCCAGGTGTCTTCATCGATATAGAAGTCACGCTTGGCGTAGATGTGACGCTGGCCTTCCTTCAAGGTCGCGACCACATGCCAGACCCGGCGCAACTCATAGCGAGCCAGGTCCTGGTTGATGTGCCCGGCCTTGATGATGTCGGCGTACTTCAGAGTCGGCGAGTCGAGCTTGTAGCTGTCGGAGGCGATGTATATCTCTTTCTTGCCTTCCAGCTTCCAGTCGTAGCGATCTGGCGCACCGTTGTACATGTCCAGGTTGTCCGAGGTACGCAGGCCATCGGCGGCAGTACCCGGGCCGTCATAGGAGACTTGCGGGGCACGGCGCACACGGCGCTGACCGGCGTTGTAGACCCAGGCCGAACGCGGCTCCTTCACTTGGTCGAGGGTTTCGTGAACCAGCAGCACGCCACCGGCCAGGCGCGCCGGAGCGGTCACTTTCTGCTTGAAGTAGAACAGGATGTTGCCCGGATTTTTCGGATCGTAGTCCTTCATCTTGTCGCGGAACACGAACTGATCCTGGAAGTACACCAGGCTGTAGGAACCGTTGGCCTGTGGCGTAGCCTGGGTCACCAGGCGTGTGACGCTACCACCGCGATAACGGGTGATGTGGTTCCAGATGACTTCCACGCCGCTTTTCGGAATCGGGAACGGAACCGCGGTTTCGAAGTGCTCCAGGCCGTTGCCACCGGACACCAGGTTAGTGCTGGTCGCGTTGCGCTTGATCGCGGCAAACACGTCGGCCGGCACGGTGGCACCGCGATGGGACGGATAGACCGGCATCTTGAAGGTTTCCGGGTAGCGCTTGAACATCGCGTATTGCCCCGGGGCCAACTTGTCCTTGTACTGCTCGACGTTCTGCGCGGTGATGGTGAACTGCGGTTGTTCGCTGCCATAAGGGTTGGACAGGAAGCCCTTGCTGTCCACGGTGCCGGCGTTGGTCGCCAGCGGCTTCCAGGCCGGAATGGTACCGGCGGCATTGCCAGCCATCTCGGCGCCCATCGGCGTCAGGCTGGTGCCCAGCTTGGCCGCTTCATCGGCGGACACGGCAGCCATCACACTGGTGGCCAGCAGTGACAGTCCCAGCACTCCGATGTGCAACAGACTCTTGGTGATTTTCATAGTGTTGTTCTTCCTGAAAATACAGTGTGCTTAGAAGTTCACGCCAACGCTCAAGGCGAGGAAGTCCCGGTCATCCACGGTGCTGTAGTCGCCACCAAAGAAGTTGGTGTAGGCCAGGCTCGCGGTGTAGGTGTTCTGGTACTCGGCATCCAGCCCCAGGCTGATGGCCTTGCGGCCTTCCTCGAAGTTGCCGCCAGGGCCTGGCGAGTAACCTTTGACGTCATGGGACCAGGCGACGTTGGGCTTGAGGTTGACACCGGCGAACACGTCTGGGTATTCCCAGATGGCCCGGCCGCGGTAGCCCCAGGAAGTGGCGGTGGTGAAGCCGTCGTTGTTGCAATTGGCGGTGAGATTGCTGGCATCTGCGCCAGGGCCTGCACCGGCGATGGTAGTGGAGTTGAGTGCGCGGCAGGTGTTCTGCCCGCCCGTGGCAGGCAAGGAGCCAGGCCCGAACACCGGGTCACGGCCATAACGGACATCCGACTTGCTCTCAAGACCGCCGACATGGGTGACCCCGACTTCACCAACCAGGGTCAGGCGGCTGGCGCCCATGACTTGATCGAAGAAGTGGGTGAAGGTGGTCTGGAACTGGGTGATTTCCTTGCGGCGATAGCCATTGAGGTCTTGCCCGGCGACGCCCTCTAACAGGGAGGCGTTGGTAAATGCCCCCTTCAAAGGCCGAACGGCGGAATAGAGGATATCGGTGGAGTTGAGCTGCACAGGAGCATTCGGCCGGTAACTGATTTCGCCGCTCCATGCTGTCCCTGTAGACAGGGTGGTAGAGAAGCTCAAGCCATACAGACGAATATCCTCTGGGTACTCGATAAAGTACTTCGAGTTACCAGCGATCCACACCGGCGCCAGAGAGCCAAAGCCAGGGGCTATGTTGTAAGCCGACTGGGGTGCCGCCGTGGCGCTGAAGATCGGCGCACGGCTGTGATAGTTCATGAAATAGGCGCCGAACTCAGTGTCCAGCGGCTCGTAGTTGTAATGGAAAGCCGCACCAAACTGACCGCTGTCACGGGCATCGCGGTCGCCACTGCGGCGCACCAGGGCGCCCTCTTCGTTGACATCAACGCCGCGTGCCTGCATCCCAGCCAAGGCTGCTCGGCCAGGTGCCGTAGCCGCAATGGTCGAACGCTTGGCCAGCAGTCGCAGGTTGTCGTTGCAACCGTCGGAAATGTTGTCCGGCTGCGAGAAGAAGGTCCCGCAGTTATCGGTAACTGTCTGGTCCCACTCCAACTGATAGAACGCCTCGGCCGACAAGTTCTCGGTGAGGTTCTGGGAGATGTAGAACATGTTGACCGGAATCAAGCCTTCCTTGACCTCGGCACCGGGACGGCGGAACGCCGACACATCGATCGGGTTGATCGAGTTGATGCCGCCACCAATAAAGGTACTTTCGCCCCAACTCACTACTTGCTTACCGAAACGCACCGAACCCGGCTCATCGGCAATCGAGTAGTTGTGATAGATGAAGGCATCGAGTATCTGCCCACCGGACGATTTGGCGCCTTCCTTACGCCCGTCATTACTGACGTTCTTGAAGTCCAGGTCTTCATCCTGAAGCTTGAAGTCATACCAGTACTTGCCACGGACAAACACACCGGTATCGCCGTACTTCAACTCCAGGTCATGGATGCCCTTGAAGATCTTCGAGAAGGTCTGGCCCTTGTTGAAGTTCAAGTGACCATCATCGGTGGTCTGGGACAGGCCCTTGCCGCCGTTGTTGACCCCGATCAGGTTCTGGTTGCGTCCAGCGGTCGACCAACTGGCCCCCACCGACAGGGACGAATCGAAGCTGCCTTCGATTTCACCGACATTGAACGTAACGCCGAATGCCGGCCCGGCGAGCGTAGAGGCAAGACCGACGGCCAGAGGCAGTTTCGCCCGGCGCCAGAACTGGTTTACTGATGTCATCGACGCTACTCCATGTGCATTATTGTTATGGCAGTAAGTTCTTCCAAGACCGCCTCGAATACCGGGGACAGAGACACTTGCCCCAGCTCCGAAGTTGCGCAGTGAGAACACCCCGCAATGCCCCGTTGCTTGGAAAAAACCGTGAACGGACTATATCCAGCAGGGATTAGTGCTTGATCCCTCTAAAGTGTGATTTGCAGCCACTAACCGAACTGGAACAGCCCTTTGCCATAACCATTGAAAAACGGCGCGGCAAGAATGACTGAAAAATCCGTGAGTACAAGGCAAAGGGGGCGTGCCGTGCCCTGGCGGGCACGGCAGAGGACGCTCAAAGCGTGGAGAGGAAGGTGCTGTTACTGGCTTGCCATTCGCTGATGTCGACACGGATGCGCTTCTTGTCGAGCTTGCCAACGCTGGTCTTGGGAATTTCAGTAACAATGGCGATCTGACTGGGGATCGCCCACTTGCTCAAGTGCCCCAGCTCAACGAACGGCTTGAGGTGTTCCTTGAGCTCACGGGCGCCAATTTCGTGACCTTCGCGGATCACCAGCAAGGCAAAAGGACGCTCACCCCACTGCGGATCGGCAATGCCCACCACTGCTACTTCGCGTACCGCCACGTGGCGACTGATGAGGTCTTCCAGGTCCAGGGAGGAAATCCACTCGCCACCGGTCTTGATCACGTCCTTGATCCGGTCGCGGATATCGATCACCCCCATGCCGTCCAGGGTCGCCACGTCGCCGGTGTGCAACCAGCCACCCTCCCAGAGCTCGGCGCCCTTCTGCGGCTCGTTGAAGTAACCTTCGCTCAGCCAGGGTGCCCGCAGCACCAGTTCACCCTGGGACTCGCCGTCCGCCGGAAGGAAGTTGCCCTCGGCATCGATGATCGCCGCCTCCACCAGCGGCCCAGGCACCCCGGCCTTGATCCGGTAGGTGGTGCGCTCGTCTTCGCTGCCCGCCATCAACTCGTCGTTGAGGTGGGCGCAGGACACCAGCGGGCCGGTTTCCGACATGCCATAAGCGGCAGTCAGCTGGATCCCCTTGGCCTTGGCGGCCTCGTACAAGGCACGGTTCAACGCACTGCCACCGATGACGATTTTCCAGCCAGCGAAATCGGTGCCCTGGGCGGCCTTGGCGTTGAGCAGCATCTGCAGGATGGTCGGCACGCAATGGGAGAAGGTGACCTTCTCACGGCGCCATAGCTCCACCAGGTACTCCGGATCGTAACGCCCGGGGTAGACCTGCTTGAGCCCGAGCATGGTGGCCACATAGGGCAGGCCCCAGGCATGCACGTGGAACATCGGGGTGATGGGCATGTACACATCGTTGGTGCCCAACAGGCGGACGCTGTCGATACAACCCATGATGGTCGACACACCCATGGTGTGCAGCACCAGTTGGCGATGGGTGAAGTACACGCCCTTGGGGTTGCCAGTGGTGCCCGTGGTGTAGAAGGTGGTGGCCACCGAGTTTTCGTCAAAATCCTCGAAGTGATACTGGGTGCTGGCAGCGGCCAGCAAGCTCTCGTACTCGCCCACCAGGTTCGGCAGCTCGGCGGTTTTTTCCGGCGCATCGGTGAGCAGCAGGGTTTTCTCTACCGTGGTCAGGTGCCCGGCAATCGCCTGGTACAGACCGACAAACTCGCTGTTGACCAGCACGAAGCGGTCCTCGGCGTGATTCATGGTGTAGAGGATCTGCTCCGGCGACAGGCGCACGTTGATGGTGTGAATCACCGCGCCGATCATAGGAATGGCGAACATGCATTCCAGGTAGCGATGGCTGTCCCAGTCCATTACCGCTACGGTATCCCCGGCCTTGACCCCGGCCGCAGTCAAGACGTTGGCCAGCCGCGCCACGCGTTCGATCAGGGTCGGATAGGTGTAGCGCAACTGGTCGCGATAGATGATTTCGCGGGTTTTCTCGTAACGGCTGCCGGACATCAGCAGGCGCTTGATCAATAACGGATATTGATAGGCGCCTTCGGCGGGCGGGATAACACGAGTCTGCAACATAAGAATCCCTTTTCTGACGGCTCGGTCGTAACTGGAGAATACTCACTCTAGTGTGCCCGCGCGCCTGCTAAATCAGCCAAAGGAATGATTTGCGGAACCGTACAAATACTAGCTCCAAGCCAGTATCGAGGCGGCTCCGCGTGACCTTATGCGCTTTGCCCAACCGCTGCCTCTGCTGGAGTACGAGGAAAGGCCAGTGCAGCGGCAAAGGTCAGTGCCGCAAACCCGGCCAGGATCAAATACAGACCGCTCAAGCCCTGGCGCGGCTCCACCAGGGCAATCAATGGAATCGCCGTGGCACTGGCACCGAACGACAGACAGTAACGCAAGGCAAAGACCCGCGACTGCCACTGTGGCGCAACGAAATTGGCGACCATGGCGTCATTCACCGTGACCTGGCCAAACACCACGAACATGAAGGCCGCCCCCAACAGGATCACACTCCAGCCCTCGCTGTGGGCCATCGCCACCAACAGCGGGGCCTGGAACAGGGTCAGCACAATGAACGGCCATTTCAGGCTGAATCGATGCAACACCCGGCCAATGGTCAACTGCGCCACCGCGCCAAAGGCATAGGCCAGGCTGACCACCACGCCGAGGATCTGTGGCGAGGCCGACAGCTCATGCAAGCGCTCCTGGAACAGCTTCGGGTAGGTCATGGTGGTGGCGTTGAACACCACTCCGCCAGTAGCCGTGGCCAGGGCCAGCACCGCGAACACCAGGAACATCGAGATCTGCTGGCCACCCTTGCCCCTGAGTGTCACATGGGGACGCACGGGAACCGGCTCGTCGCGTACCTGCAAGGCAAAACCGATACCCAGCAGGATCGCCACGATCCCCGGCAGGATGAACGCTGAACGCCAGCCAAATTGCGCCACCAACAGGCCGGTGATCAATGCTGAAAAGGCCACGCCGAGGTTGCCCCACATACCGTTGATGCCAATCTCGCGGCCACGGTTTTGCGCATAGGCCACCAGCATCGCCGTGCCTACCGGGTGATAGATGGCGGCGAATACACCCATCAGGGTCAGCCCGACCACCAACATTGTCGGGCTATTACTCAGGCCGGTCAGGATTGAGGCCGCGCCGATGCCGAAGAAGAACAGCAGCATCATCTGTCGGCGGCTCCAGTGATCCCCTAGCCAGCCGGCCGGCAGTGAACAGGCGCCAAAAGCGATGAAGCCGCCCAGGGACAGCCCGATCAGTGCGGCATAGTCCAGGGCAAAGACCTGGGTCATGCCCAGCACCGCAGCGGGAAAGATCAGCATGAACATGTGATCGATGACATGGGCAGCATTGACGTAACGGATGACGTTTCGAGCTTGATTCATGGCGGCACGCTAGGTTGGTTGTTGTGCTGCCTATGCTAAGTTGGCAACAAACAGCATTCCTGACAATAAAGTCACCGGATCAGACATGTTAATCAGCCTGCCAAACCACGGCCCGGTCAGCGCCTATCCCCGCAACTATGCCGATGCCGAACACCAGGAATCTCACCGTCATCGCGAAGCGCAGTTTCTCTACGCCGCCTGCGGCACCATGCGCGTGGTCACCGCCCAGGGCGCCTGGGTGATCCCGCCGACCCGAGCCGTGTGGATTCCCTCGCTGGTAGAGCATGAGATCTTCATGGTTGGCGAGGTGCACATGCGCTCCTTGTTCATCGACCCGCAACGCTGCCCGCCGACCTTGCAGCAATGCTGCGTACTGGCGGTGACACCCTTGCTGCGGGAGTTGATCCTGCGGGCGGTGCAAGGCCCCGAGCAGGCACAAAACCCCTTGATCCAGCAGTTGATGCTGGAAGAGATTGCCGCCCTGGAGAACCTGCCCCTGCACATTCCCATGCCTCAGGACCGGCGTCTGCAAGCCATCTGCAGGACCTTGCTGCAGGTGCCGGACCATCCCCATACCCTGGAGGACTGGGCACAGCAGGTCGGCGCCAGCTCACGAACCCTGGCGCGGCTGTTTCAGCAGCAGGTGCAGATGAATTTCAATGCCTGGCGCCAGCAACTGCGCCTGATGGAAGCCCTGCCACGCCTGCTGGCCGGAGAAAGCGTGCACAGCGTCGCCGATTCTCTGGGCTACGGCAGCGCCCGGGCCTTCAGCGCGATGTTCTACCGCTTGCTAGGGGACACGCCACGGCACTACGTGGCGACCCTGAATCAGCTCAGCGCAATCAATGCATCTCGGTGAACGCCAGTTTCACGCCGATGGCGATCAATACCGCACCCATGGTGCGGTCGAACCAATGCCCCATCCGGGCAAAACCGGCGCGTACCCGCTGCTGGCTGAAAAGCATGGCCACCAGGCAGAACCAGACGGCGGTAGCTACCGCCAGATACAGCCCGTAACCGGCCTGGATAGCCAGAGGCGTGTGCGGATTGATCACCACGGTAAACAGCGAGAGGAAGAACAGGGTGGCCTTGGGGTTCAGGCCATTGGTAACGAAACCTGAAGTGAAGGCGCCGCGCGCGGTGCGCACTCCAGCTTCCAAATGCAGGTTGTCCGCCGCCGGCTTGGCTGGCTGGGCGCGCAACGCCTTGTAGCCGATGTACAGCAAGTACGCCGCCGCCAGCCACTTCAAGGCGTTGAACAGCACGATGGACTGGGAAACGATCAAGCCAATTCCCAGCAGTGAGTAACCCACGTGCAGGAAGATCGCGCTGCCCACTCCCAAGGCGGTCCAGGTACCGGCGCGGCGCCCGTGGGTCACGCTTTCGCGCACCACTACGGCGAAGTCCGGGCCGGGGCTGGCCACCGCCAGCAAATGAATGAGAGCAACGGTCAAGAACTCGGTGAGGTACATGCAGGCTCCTGTTTATGTCTAATTATTTCATCTGTTAGGCTCGGCAGATTACGCCTTAGACCCCTCGTGCAAAAGGTACAGTTCATGACTAACAATCGCCGCGCCGTGTTTCTCGATCACAGCTCACTGGATTTGGGTGACCTGGATCTGAAGGCGCTGCGCGACAGTTTCAGCCCCTTGCAAGTGCATGCCCAAACCGCCCCGGAGCAGGTGGCTGAACGACTGCAAGGGGCACAGGTGGCCATCAGCAACAAAGTCCCGCTGACCGCCGAGACCCTGGCCGCCTGCCCGGATCTGCAACTGATCCTGGTAGCGGCCACCGGCACCAACAATGTCGACCTGGCCGCGGCCCGCAGCCAGGGCATCACCGTCAGCAACTGCCAGGGCTACGGCACCCCTTCGGTAGCCCAGCACACCCTGATGCTGCTGCTTAATCTGGCCACCCGAGTCGCCGACTACCAACAGGCCGTGGCCGCGGGCCGCTGGCAACAAGCCAAGCAGTTCTGCCTGCTGGATTTCCCGATCATCGAGCTCTCAGGCAAGACCCTCGGTTTGCTGGGCAATGGCGAACTGGGCAGCGCCGTAGCGCGCCTGGCCGAAGCCTTTGGCATGCGCGTGGTGCTGGGACAAATCCCTGGGCGCCCGGCCCGGCCTGATCGCCTGCCCCTGGAAGATCTGTTGCCACAAGTAGATGCGCTGACCCTGCACTGCCCGCTCAACGAACACACTCGGCACTTTATCGGCGCCCGCGAACTGGCCCTGCTCAAGCCCGGCGCCTTGGTAGTCAATACCGCTCGCGGCGGCCTGATTGATGAGCAGGCCCTGGCCGACGCTCTGCGCAATGGTCATCTGGGAGGCGCCGCCACCGATGTGCTGAGTGTCGAACCACCCTCGGCCGGCAATCCACTGCTGGCCGCCGACATTCCGCGGCTGATCGTGACCCCGCACAACGCCTGGGGCAGTCGAGAGGCACGGCAAAGAATTGTTGGCCAACTGAGCGAAAATGCCCAAGCCTTCTTCAGTGGTACCCCGCTGCGTGTCGTGAGTTGATAAACTCCGCTACTTTTTTCGGGTGCGGATCATGGACACACGCAGTGAAGTACTGTTACGCCAGGCTCAATTGTTTCAAGGCTCAATGCTGCTGGTCGGCCTGGCTGCGGATGACCTGCTGGGACGCCTGCCCAACGCCCGAGGCTGGAGCTGGCACGCCGGCGATCAAGCGGCCCTGGAAGCTCGCTTTCCAGGCCGCAGCCATTTTGGCGTAACAGCCCCGACGGAATCCTTCGACAGCGCCGTGCTGTTTCTACCCAAGTCCAAGGACCTCACTGGCTACCTGCTCAACGCCCTCGCCTCGCGCCTGGCCGGTCGCGAGCTGTACCTGGTGGGGGAAAAGCGCAGCGGTGTGGAAAGTGCCGCCAAGCAACTCAACCCCTTTGGCAAGCCACGCAAGCTCGACAGCGCGCGGCACTGCCAGCTGTGGCAGGTCACCGTGGCCAATGCCCCCGAGCCGGTGGCTCTGGAGAGTCTGGCCGAGGAGTACGAACTGCCGCTGACCGAAGGGCCGTTGAAAGTCGTCAGCCTCCCTGGGGTGTTCAGCCACGGGCGCCTGGATCGCGGCACCGCACTGCTGCTGGAACATCTGGATCACCTGCCCAGCGGCCACATGCTGGATTTCGGCTGCGGCGCCGGAGTGCTGGGAGCCACGGTGAAGCGCCGTTACCCGGACAACCGAGTGACCTTGCTGGATGTCGATGCCTTCGCCGCTGCCAGCAGCCGCCTGACCCTGGCCGCCAACGGCCTTGAGGCCGAGGTCCTGACCGGTGACGGCATCGATGCTGCACCGATGGACTTGAACTGCATCCTGACCAACCCGCCCTTCCATATCGGGGTTCACACCGACTACCAGGCCACGGAAAACCTGCTGCGAAAAGCAGCAAAACATCTGCAAAAAAGTGGCGAACTGCGGGTAGTTGCCAACAGCTTCCTGCGCTACCAACCGCTGATCGAAGAGCATCTGGGACCTTGTGCGATCAAGGCCGAAGGCCAGGGCTTCCGGATCTACCGAGCCAAGCGCGGCTAACTGGTTTTTTCGCAAACAAGGCTTGCCGAAAGGGTTTTGCCTAGGCAGAATCCGCTCCGTCCTAGGGGAGTAGTCTCCCACGAGCGCCACGCTCGTCCGGCATGCGTCAACATACTTGGTCCTCAGACCATGGCGCATGCGACCCAAGAGTCCGCACAGACGGACCGCAGGGTTTGACAAGACCTATGACACGAACACCTTACCCGGGGCGGGAAGGCTGTACGTGTCATAGCCGTGTCGACCCGCCCCTTAGGAAAACCCTGATGATGCTGGATTCTCTACTCGTTCCCACCGCAATCGTTGCCTTGGCCGAAATCGGCGACAAGACGCAACTGCTCGCCCTGATTCTCGCCGCGCGCTTTCGCAAACCCTGGCCAATCATCGCCGGCATCGTCGCCGCAACCCTGGCCAACCATGCGGCCGCGGGTGCAGTCGGCGCCTGGTTCGGTAGCTTCTTCTCGGATTCGACCCTGCACTGGATTCTCGCCGCCAGCTTCACCGCCACTGCGCTGTGGACCTTGGTTCCGGACAAAATGGACGATGACGAAGCCACTACCGCGCGCAAGTTCGGGCCCTTCCTGACCACCCTGATTGCGTTCTTCCTGGCGGAAATCGGCGACAAGACCCAGATCGCCACCGTCATGCTGGCCGCGCAATACCCGGACCTGTGGCTGGTGATCATCGGTACCACCCTGGGCATGCTGATTGCCAACGTACCGGTGGTGCTGGCGGGCAACTTTGCGGCAGACAAACTGCCCCTGACCCTGATTCGTCGTCTGGCTGCGTCAGCCTTCTTCATCCTCGCCATAGTGGCGGTGTACAAGGCCATGCAGATCAGTGGCTGGGTATAAATGAAATCGCCGGCAAGGCGACTCCTGCAGGTTGCGCAGGAGCCGCCTTGCCGGCGACCACGTCATCGAGAATGACGTGCGCAGATCAGGACTTCTTGGCCTGCTCGTACAACGGCATCACCTTGGGAATCGCCGCCTGCAAGGAGGCGATACGGCTAGTGGAAGCCGGGTGAGTGCTCATGAACTCAGGTGGCGCGGAACCGCCCGCAGCCTGGCCCATTTTGTTCCACAGGCTGATGGCCGCATTCGGGTTGTAACCGGCACGGGCGGCCAGCTCCAGACCGATCAGGTCCGCTTCGTTTTCATTCTCGCGACTGTTGGGCAGGGTCATCAGCAGGTTTACCCCGTTGTCACCCAGCGCAACCGTCTCTTGCGGCACCCCGAACAAGGTAGCGATCTGCTTGCCTGCGCCGACCGCGTACTGCTTGGACATCGCCTCACGACCATGCTCACGCAGGGCATGGGCAATTTCATGGCCCATCACCGCAGCGATCTCATCGTCGGTCAGTTTCAGCTTATCAATCAGACCGGAGTAGAAAATGATCTTGCCGCCAGGACCACAGTTGGCGTTGAGCTCGTCGCTCTTGATCAAATTGACCTCCCACTTCCACTGCGCGCAGTCAGGGCGGAAGTTAGGTGCCTGGGCAATCAGGCGATCAGCGATGACCTGCAGGCGCTTGGCGTTGGCACTGGTTTTGTCCAGCACGCCCTGGCTGCTGGCCTCCCCCAAGGTCTCCTGGTAGGACTGAGCATAGGATTGATTGACCTCAGCGCTGGAGACCATGCTGAACATGGATTGCTTGCGATCCACGCCCACAACGCCACCGTTGGTGGTGTTGACCGTCTCGCAACCACTGAGCAGAACAGCGGCACTCAGTGCACATACAACCAATGACTTCTTTTTCATGCAAACCTCCCTGAAAACATGGCGCGTATCCTAAGGGCGGAACTGTATCCGCGCCAGATGCAAATCACATTATCAGTCGTAATTCAGATACATACGGGCCCCGTAGGAAAAACTTCATATGCCCCTCCAGGCCGCCAGGGCCCTGGAACACCTGCCTGCCAAGCATCACCTCAAGCCATCTGAAGCAGTCATTTTCCCACCCGAGGCTAATGGCCAGCAATGCAGCGGCCGATACAGCGGGGCAGACCCTATTCCTGCGCCCGGAGCCTTTATGAAGTTCAAGTCGATCCAGTTTTCAGTGGCCGCGCTGGCCGGAGCCATCGTCCTCAGCGTGGTGGCAGCCCTGGTGCTGTACGCCCTGTTCGCCGGAGCCAGGACCCAGCAAATGGTTCAGGAACGGACCCAGAGCCAGTTCGAACAAGTCATCGAACAACGCCTGAGCGGCCTGGCGCAGACCCAGGTCAGCCAGATCCAGCGCGAACTGGAAGCGCCTCTGCTGATAGCCGACGGCCTGGTGCGGGTCAACACACTGATGGCTACGCAGGATCCGCAAGGCCATGCCGGACTGAGCCTGAGCCGTGAACAGCTGATCGCCCTGATCAAGGAAAACGTCACTCAGAACCCGAAGATCCTCGGCGCCTACATCGGCTGGGAACCTAACGCCATCGACCACAACGACGCGGCCTACATCGGCACCTCGGTGGTCGGCGTCGACGCCGCCAACGGCCGTTTCCTGCCCTGGTGGTTCCGTAACGAAGACGGCAGCCTGAGCCTCGACAAACTGGCCGACGTCAACGACCGGACGCTGCTTTCCACCGGGGTCCGGGCCAGTGAGTACTACCTGTGCTCCCAGGACAGTCTCAAGCCCTGCGCCATTGACCCCGCCCCGTACAAGGTCGGCGACAAAGTGGTGATGCTCGCTTCTTTTATTCAACCCATCCTGCTGAACGGTAAATTCCAGGGCATCGTCGGTGCCGACCTGTCAGTGAACTTCATCCAGGACATGCTGCTGGGTGCCAACCAGAAACTTTACGGCGGCGCCGGAGAAATGGCCCTGATTGGCGGCAACGGTCGTCTGGTGGCCTACACCAAGGATCAGAGCAAGTTCGGCGAGAAAGTCAGTGACGTGCTCAACAGCGACAGCGTCGCCAAGCTGTCCAGCCTCAAACGCGGCGAAGTGACCTACAACGTCGACCAGGCCAACGGCATCATCACCCTGTACCTACCGTTCGGTATCGGCCAGACCGATGCTCACTGGACCTTGATGCTGCAACTGCCCCTGGGCGCGGTCATGGCCGACCTGAACACACTGCAGAACGACCTGGCCGAACAACGCCAGGCCGATACCTTCGGTATGGCCATGGTCGGCCTGGTAATTGCCGGCCTCGGACTGCTGGTGATCTGGCTGGTGGGTCATGGTATCGCCCGGCCGCTGCGACAGATGGTCGCCATGCTCGACGACATCGCCCAGGGTGAAGGCGACCTGACTCGGCGCCTGGCCAGCGATCGCGCCGACGAACTGGGCTCCATCGCCAAAGGCTTCAATACCTTCCTGGCCAAGCTGCAAGCGATGATCAGCCAGGTGGTGACGTCAGTACAGAGCGTCAGCGACTCCTCCGAGCACACCGCCGATATCGCCATCCGCACCAACCAGGGCGTGCACAAACAAATGGTGGAGATCGATCAGGTCGCCACCGCAGTGCATGAAATGACCGCCACCGCCCAGGACGTGGCGCGTAATGCGACCCAGGCCGCTCAAGCTGCCAGCCATGCCGACCAGGCCGCCAGCCAGGGCATGCAAATCGTCCGCGACACCTCCAGCGCCATTGGTGCCCTGGCCGAGGAAATCGGCCGCGCGGTCGGAGTGGTGCAAACCCTGGCCAAGGACAGCGAGAACATCAACACGATCCTCATCACCATTCGTGGCATTGCCGAGCAGACTAACCTCCTGGCCCTCAACGCGGCGATCGAAGCGGCCCGGGCCGGCGAGCAGGGCCGCGGCTTTGCCGTGGTCGCCGACGAGGTGCGCAACCTGGCGCAAAAAACCCAGCAGGCCACGGAAGAAATCCAGTCGATGATCCAGCAGTTGCAACAGGGCACCCGCGAAGTGGTGCAGGTCATGGAGGACAGTCAGCACAAGACCGACCAGAGCGTGGAGCATGCGGCAAAAGCGGCCCAGGCCCTGGAAACCATCACCCACGCAGTGTCGGTGATCAACGACATGAACAATCAGATCGCCAGCGCCGCCGAAGAGCAGAGCGCGGTGGCCGAGGACATCAACCGCAACGTGATCAACATCGGCCAAGTGGCCAATGAAGTGGCCGGCGGCGCCGACGAGTCCAGTGCTGCCAGCGCCGGGCTGACCAAACTGGCGGAGCAGCAACGGCGCCTGATCAACCAGTTCAAGGTATAAGCCGCGACTATTGCGCCCGGCTCCTTGCAGGAGCCGCCGCAGCAAGGACACATCAGGCCGGGGTCAGGCACTCGGGACCGTTGAGCTTGGGGTCATTGACCAGGTTGGCCAGGACCCGCTCGCGTAACGTCGCAGGCGGACTGGCCAGCAAGGCTTGCAATACGTGCTGCGGAGTCTCGGGATCAAGCCAGGCTTCCTGGCCGGCAGCATCGAGGATCAACGGGCGACGCAGATTGGAGGCCGCCTGGGTTACCACCGCGGTGCTCAGCCAGACTTGCTCCTGCACTGGATAGGCCTCCCAGATCGCAGCAAAGAAGATCGATGAACCCTCGCCCGGCGTCAGCCAATACGGGCGCTTGCGGCTGCCGCCGCGCCATTCGTAAAAACCGTTGGCCGGCAACAGACAGCGGCGCTCACGAAACGCCTGACGGAACATCGGCTGCTCCGCCAGGGTTTCCGCCCGGGCATGGGCTGGGGTACGCGACAGGTCGGTCAACCAGGCCGGAGTCAGGCCCCAGCGGGCCCGGGCCAGGGTGCGCTGGCCAGCTTCAATGCGCTGGATCAGCACCGAATCATTGGGGGATATATTCCACTGCGCCCGCTGATCAGCGGGAAATCCCGGCAAAGCGGCAAACGCGGGGTTCCAGCGAAACAGGGCATAACGTCCACACATGGGGCAATACAACTCTCGGTAAATCGGCGCTCAGCCTAACAGACCAGCACCCCGGCAAAACTATCCGGTTCATCAAAGGGTAATGGCAGGGCGGCATTGTACGCAGCGATCAACTCCCGCGCCTGTTGCGCCTGGTGGTTCTCCACCGACAACCCCAACAGCCCGAACAATGGCAGTTCCCCTGCCCCGCCCAGCAGATCACGGCCCTGCAGGTGCGCGGCGATGCCCTCGCTGGCCAGCATGCACTGGAGCAACTCGCCTTCCATCAGGTTTTCCGGCTCGTAGATGCGCTGCATAAAGGCCACTCCCCACTCAGTCGTTTTCACTGTGAACGTCGAGCATCCATTCCTGACCATCGGTTTGCAGCGTGAACACAATGGGCCGGCAGCACACCGGGCAGTCTTCAATATAGGTCTGGTCGCCGGCGGACAGGTCCAGTACCGCTTCCGCCTGCTCGCCGCAGTAAGGGCATTGATAATGCTCGGTTTCCAGCATCGCCGTCTCCAGAGTGACTTATGCGTATAATCGCCGGTCTATTTGCAGGGCCTTTTTTTGTTTGAGCTGACTTTTCAAACCGCGCCCGGCTTTTTTCGATACCAACCTTTTCTTACCCTAGCCGTTTCTAACAAGAGAGCATGATGGGCGAATTCGATGCCATCCGACCTTACCACGACAGCGAAGTACCAGCGGTGCTGGCCCGGCTGCTCGGCGACAAGGCGTTTCTAGATATCCTCACCCACTTTCGCTTCCCGCGTTTTGCCAATACTTTCGGCTGGCTGCTCAAACCCCTGATCGCTCACCGCCTGCGCCGTGAGTTCGCCGGGGTCACTTCAGTGGCCACCCTGCAGGACAAGGTCGAGTTCTACGTCGACCACACCATCGAACGGGCCACCGATGGCGTGACCTACACCGGCGTCGAGCAGTTCAAGTCCGGCACCGCCTATCTGTTTCTGGCCAACCATCGCGACATCGTCATGGACCCGGCCTTCGTCAACTACGCGGTGTATCACGCCGGCCTGCCGACGCCACGCATCGCCATTGGCGACAATCTGCTGCAGAAGCCTTTCGTCAGCGACCTGATGCGCCTGAACAAGAGCTTCATCGTCCACCGCTCCATCAGTGGTCGACGGGAAAAGATGGCGGCCTATCAGCTGCTCTCGGCCTATATCAACCATTCGATCCGCAACGACGGCCAATCGATCTGGATCGCCCAGGCCGAAGGCCGAGCCAAGGACGGTGATGATCGCACCGAGTCGGCGATCCTCAAGATGTTCCACATGAGCCGCAAGGACGAGCCTTTCGGCGAGGTCATCCAGTCGCTGAACCTGACCCCGGTGTCCATCAGCTACGAATACGATCCTTGCGACCAGGCCAAGGCCCGGGAGCTGTACATTCGCGCCAGCACCGGCAGCTATACCAAGGCGCCAGGGGAAGATGACGCCAGCATCGCCAAGGGCATCACCGGCTATAAAGGCCGGGTCCACGTGAATTTCGCCGCGCCCATCCGCGAACTGTTCGAAGACACCAAGCAACTGGCCCTGGAAATGGACCGGCAGATTCTCGGCGGCTACCGTTTGTTTCCCGTGCATTACCTGGCCTATGCCCAGTGGAGCGACGCCGACCCACAACTGCAGGTACCCGCCGCCGCCGAGGTATTCCCCGCGCAGGAACTGGCCAAGGCCGAGCAGGAGTGGCAGCGCCGCCTGGAC
The DNA here is from genome assembly GCF_009908205.1 of Pseudomonas sp. Fl5BN2. NCBI lineage: Bacteria > Pseudomonadati > Pseudomonadota > Gammaproteobacteria > Pseudomonadales > Pseudomonadaceae > Pseudomonas > Pseudomonas sp. Fl5BN2. The sequence goes on from NZ_JAAARL010000009.1 coordinate 150,190, forward strand.
GCTTGCCCGCCGGAGCATCGCCCTTATCTGGTGCTGCAATATGCAACCCCAGTGCGCAATCAATACCGGGTCAAGGCAGGCTTGGCGCTGTAACAGCAAGACTGGATAGCACAACGGCGCCTGCGGGCGCCGTTGTTGTATCTACTGTCGAAAGGATCGGTCAGAGGCGCGTACTGATCCAGGACACCAGCAACGCCAGCCCCAGGCAGGCGAAGCCGAAGCGATAGAAGAAGCGGTTGATGCGCAAGGTGGCAGGATCCAGCATCAGCAACGGCTGATCCACGGCCCGGTCTTCACTCTGGGTCGCCAGGCTGGCCAGGGCCCGCTGCTCACGGCGGCGAGTGGCGTGCAGCAGCCAACTGCCCGGGCAGGCAAACAACAGGGCAAAAAGATTGATCAATTTGGCAGGGTGAGCGTTGAACATCGACCAGATCAGTTGCAGCGACATCATGAACCTCGAATGAAAGCTGTGTTCGGGCCGTCGAGTGCACCCGCGGCGCGGATTCTACTCAATCCCCAGGAAAACCCGTGAGTCTTTCCGACCAATAACGAGGCGTTGGTCACTTAATTTAAAGCGTCATCTTTTCGTCATCTAAACAAGCCAGTCTGTCGCCCCTCATTGCCCCACGGAGCTTGTCATGCTGCACGCAGAAAACCAGGATCGCCTCTACCTGATTGCCCCCAGTGAAGAACAGCAGGCGCTGGTCGGCGCCCTGGCCTTCAACGTTCAGGACCGGCATTGGCTGGTGTACTGCGCTCTGGGCGGACATCAGCATGCGGACCTGCCGGAAACCGATCTGCTGACCGGCGTCAGCATGCTGGACTTCTATGTCGAAGCAGCCTGAAAAGCGCCCAACAAAAAGCCCGGCTGCCGATAGGCAAGCCGGGCTTTTTGTTGATCCCCGGGCACACGCCCGGGCTAACAACCAATTATTCGCCGAGGATCTGGCCGACCGTCGGATCCTTGAACAGACGGGTCAAGGCATCACTCAGTACATCGCCCACCAGCTTGGTGTTGGTGTCCTGATTCGGCGCCATACCGAAACGCTGGTCCAGGGATGCACCATAACGGCCACTGTAGCGGCGGTTGGCATTCTGCACATCGGAGCGGAAAGTGGCGCCGATGGTAGCCTCGGTCACGTACAGGCCTTCTTTAGGCGACTGGTACTTGAGTTCGGCCAGGGTCACGGTCAACTGTGGAGCATTGGAGCCAGCAGCGGTCGGGGTGAACCCCAACAGGCGCACCGCTGCTTCAGCCTGAGCTTGCAGCTTGGGCAAAATCTGCGCGCTCTGCACAGTAATGGCGCTGGTTTCCGGATACAGGCCGCCACGGGTACCCAGGGTCGGCGATGGACGGCCATCGACCACTTTCACCACCACCGGCTGACCGTGGCCAACGGGTGCCAACTGGGTCGTGAGCTTAGGCTCCGGACTGAGTTGTTGCGGACTGTGGGCGCAACCCACCAGCGACAGGCTGGTCACAGTGATCAAACCGAACAACAGGCGTTGCAACATGCTCATCTCTCCAGGAATCAGGCACAAACAGGCCAGCAGTATAGCGGGGCACAACCACGACGAACCAGCATCAGGCAAGAGTTAGTCAAGACTCAGACAGGTCCCGTACAAGCGGGTTCCTGTAACCTGCCGTTCACCCGCAATACATCATCATGTAACGGCTCAAGGGCATTCTTATCGTCAATGACACAATCAGGTGCTTGGTCATGAACTTCCTTCGCTCCCTGTTCACTCCACGTCAACAGTTTCGCAGCTTCGCCCTGCTGGACAGCCAGGGGCGCTGCCAGGCCTTCCAGCATCGCTCGGCGGCCCCGGTGGGCGACGGCTGGGTGGAAATCCAAGAGATTCGCCTGAACTGGTTGCACCAAGCGCTGCCCGCGAATGCCCGTATCAGCCCACGCGGTGCAGTCTCCGGGGTGCAACCAATACTGGCCACCTGACCAAAAGCCTAATAAAAGTCGCGAAACAGGATCATTTCTGCGCGTTTCTTCGTTACAATCTCCCCCCGATTATAAGGACGTCTCCTGATCGGGCCTCGCAGTACCGCCAACGCCGCTGCTTTGGCACCCCGCACCGCCCACAGAGAGCCGCCCACACAGATCGAGTGAAGCTGGCGTGCTTGCTGTTCACCTTGCAAACCTCCACTTTTCGCGAATCTGCAGAGCTGCCATTGCTCGGCCACTAACGCTGTTTGCCCGTTGTGCCCGCATACCTTCATGCCGGCATCACCGCTCGGGCCAGGTGCCAGGTCGAGGCAGCCCTTTTTTGAGGTTCACGTCTTCAAAAGAGCGTGAAAAAAACGGGTTTTCACAACTTCACAAGAGTGTGGCGAGCAAATGAATAGTTTTGCGTCTGAACTGGCACCATTAGCCTCTACAACAGCCCGATTACACAGGACCGAGCACTCCTCAAGAACTGGAGCTTGAAGCCTGTCCGCTGACGGATTTGGTTGCACGAAGGGATGTATCGACCATAAGTCGAATTGCCCGAGGCTCCGCAAGATGCGTTCATACGCACCTTGAGGCCCGGTTGGCAGCGTCCGTAGTAGTTGCAAAAAATTGCGAAGATTCGGACATGGCGATCCTGGCCATGGGTAACCTGGGGCATTACGTGAACCGCCCCGTCACTCCTGGCAGCCATGCCGTCAATTTGGTGCTGCAGATTTTGGAGACGCGTTAATGGCGCATAACGAAGCAGTAGACGTCGTATTGGTTGGGGCCGGCATCATGAGTGCCACCCTCGCTGTACTGCTCAAAGAACTCGACCCCGCGATCAAGCTGGAAGTCGTCGAGCTGATGGATTCGGGGGCCGCGGAGAGTTCCAACCCGTGGAACAACGCCGGTACCGGTCACGCTGGCCTCTGCGAGCTGAACTACACACCGCAAGCGGCCGACGGTTCCGTCGACATCAAGAAAGCCGTGCACATCAACACCCAGTTCGAGGTGTCGAAGCAATTCTGGTCCTACCTGACCAAGAAAGGCACGTTCGGCTCGTCCAAGTCCTTCATCAGCCCAGTGCCACACCTGAGCTTCGTGCAGGGCGACAAAGGCGTTTCCTTCCTCAAGAAACGCTTTGAAGTGCTGAGCCAGCACCACGCCTTCTCGGACATGGAATACACCGAAGACAAAGCCACGATGGCCGAGTGGATGCCGCTGATGATGCCGGGCCGCCCGGCGGATGAAACCCTCGCCGCCACTCGGGTGATCAACGGTACCGACGTCAACTTCGGTGCGCTGACCAATCAGCTTCTCAAGCACCTGACCAGTGCACCCGATGCCCAGGTCAAGTACTGCAAGCGCGTGACCGGCCTGAAACGCAACCAAGCCAACGGCTGGACTGTGAGCATCAAGGACGTCAACAGCGGCAGCACCCGCGAAGTCGATGCCAAGTTCGTGTTCCTCGGCGCTGGTGGCGCGGCCTTGCCACTGCTACAGGCCTCGGGCATCGAAGAAAGCAAAGGTTTCGGCGGTTTCCCGATCAGCGGCCAGTGGCTGCGCTGTGACAACCCGGAAGTGGTCAAGCACCACCAGGCCAAGGTTTACAGCCAGGCTGCCGTGGGTTCGCCACCGATGTCCGTGCCGCATCTGGACACTCGGGTAGTGGATGGCAAGAAATCCCTGCTGTTCGGACCTTATGCCGGTTTCACCACCAAGTTCCTCAAGCACGGCTCGTTCATGGACCTGCCGATGTCGGTACGTGCCGGCAACATTGGCCCGATGCTGGCCGTGGCCAAGAACAACATGGACCTGACCAAGTACCTGGTCAGCGAAGTCATGCAGTCGATGGAGCAGCGCCTGGAATCCCTGCGCCGCTTCTATCCACAGGCCAAAGCCGAAGACTGGCGCCTGGAAGTGGCCGGCCAGCGGGTACAGATCATCAAGAAGGACCCGAAGAAAGGCGGCATCCTGCAATTCGGTACCGAACTGGTGGCGGCCAAGGACGGTTCTCTGGCCGCCCTGCTAGGCGCCTCTCCGGGTGCTTCGGTGACCGTTTCGATCATGCTGGAACTGATCGAACGCTGCTTCCCGGCCAAGGCCAGCGGCGAGTGGGCGACCAAGCTCCAGGAAATTTTCCCGGCGCGGGAGAAGATCCTGGAAACCGACGCGGCCCTGTACCACAAGATCAACAGTGAAAATAACCTGAGCCTGGAGCTGGTCGAGCCAAGCAAGGAAACCGAAAGCTGCGCGTGATCTGGCGCCGATAAAAAACGCCCGCTCCTGCAAGAGGACCGGGCGTTTTTTTATGCCTTGTCGTAGGAGCTGGCTGGCCAGCGAACAAGGCTGAGGCGGTTGCACAGAGGAACTGCTCTCCCCTTCGCGGGCAAGCCCGCTCCTACAAAATGAGGATCAGCCGCGGGCTCGTTCGATCAGTTCGACGTAATCGGCGGCGTTACGCTGATCCTTGATCAGATCGACGAAAGACTGGCCGTGCTCGTCCTTGCCGTCCAGGTCGTGACCGGCCTCGACGAAGAACACTAGAAACCGCTCGAAGTCGTCGATGCGCAGCCCGCGGTAAGCCTTGATCAGCTTGTGCAGGGACGGCGAAGTGGCGTCGACCGGTTCGAAATCGAGGAACAATTTGATCTGCTCATCGCCGATCTCGTCACCAATCAGTTGTTTCTTATCTTTACGCATTGCCGACTCCAGCTCGCAGACATTTCACGGGGCGGGCAGTTTACCCTCAGCCAGCATCGGGCCTCAACGCGGACGCACGCTACCGGTGTGCAAGTCGGCCCAGACATGGCCATTGGCATAGCTGAGGAACTGGCAATACACGGTGTCGTTACGCAACAGATCCATGACCGCCCGGTACTGGGCCAGCGGGTAATACAGGGTCAGGGTTCTGCTCTTGGCATCGTACTGCGGCTTTTTCAGGCTTTTGCTTTCACCGTCGAAATTCACCAGCACCTGACTGATAGTGGCGCCCTTGTTCAGGGGCTTGCCCTTGAGCCGCACCCATACCGGCGAGGTCACGGGAATCGGCTGCTGGTTGGATTGACGCTGGCTGCCGATCACCACCGAATATTCAGTGACCTGCAACAACTGCTGCTGTTCAGGGACCGTATCGCGCAAGGTCTGATCATCTGGCGGCAGAAACTGCCCGTGCAGGAGGGCTGGGGCAGCTGCCAGGGGCAGGCTCAAGCTCAGAAGAAGGGCCGCGCTACTGCGAATCAACAGGCTCATGAGAGGCTCCAGACAAGGGCTGAGCACTCTAGCACGGGTTTTTGCTACAAATCTCCCACCGCTGCAACTGCCAGGTTCAGCCCTGGAGTCAGTCGAACTGAGCGCACATCCAGGCGTGATACTCGGCCACGCCTGGCTCGCCTTCGCGGGGCGCCCAACTGGCCTGCTCGCCCTCGCCTACCGGGCGATAAGGCCCGGCCTTGCATTCGAACATCAGGCTGTCTGGCTCAAGTACCACCAGGCCGTGGAACACACCGGCCGGCAGGTCCACCCCCACGCAAGCACCGCCAGCCTGCAAGACTCGCTTGCCCTGGACCTGGCCGTGCTCATCAAAAATCAGCACGCCAAGACGCCCCTTGAGTACCAACAGGGTCTCGGCCTTGTCAGCGCTCAAGTGCCGGTGCGGCGGAACGTAAGTCGATGGCTGCAGCCCCACCGCCATGCGATGGCAGGGCTCTTCCATGGCATGGAAGTTGTGGTGCTGGCGCCCACGGGGATTGGCCGCGGCCTTCTCAGCCAGGTCGCTGAACAACGCTTGATCGAGAAACAACGGCCCACTCATAGCTTACATCCCCTTCACGGCGTAGATGCCGGCAGCGTTACGCCAGTAGCCTTTGTAGTCCATGCCGTAACCGAAGACGTAACGGTCGATACAAGTCAGGCCCATGTAGTCGGCCTTCAGGTCCGGACGGGCCTTGCGATCGTGTTCCTTGTCGATCAGTACGGCGGTGTGTACCGCACGCGCGCCGGCGTGTTTGCAGAAGTCGATGATCGCGCCCAGGGTGTGACCTTCATCGAGGATGTCGTCGATGATCAGCACGTCGCGGTCAATAAAGGAGACTTCCGGCTTGGACTTCCAGAACAGCTCGCCGCCGCTGGTTTCGTTGCGATAACGGGTGGCGTGTAGATAGGACGCCTCCAGCGGGAACTGCAGGTGAGTCAGCAGCTTGCCGGCGAAGATCAGGCCGCCATTCATGACGCAGAACACCACCGGATTGCGCTCAGCCAGTTCTTCGGTGATTTGTGCACCGACACGGGCAATGGCCGCCTCGACTTCAGCTTCGGTGTACAGGCAGTCAGCCTCGCGCATGATTTGACGGATATGCTCGAGATCAGCGGACATGGCGCTCTCCAAGGGGGTGGCAGTTTCGGAAAAGCGGGCAAAGGTACGCATCCGGCCCGGCCAGATCAAGCGTTTCTGGACTAACGTACTTTATGTCTATAGGACATCAACCTCGGATAGATTAATCTAGGCCGGTTTTTTTGCCCGCCGCCGGAGCCTTTCCCTATGCCCATCCGTGAGATCCGCCATCCGCTGATCCGACACAAACTTGGCCTTATGCGCCGCGCAGACATTAGCACGAAGAACTTTCGCGAGCTTGCTCAGGAAGTCGGTGCCCTGCTGACGTACGAAGCCACCAAAGACCTGCCCCTGGAAAGCTATGAAATTCCAGGCTGGTGCGGTCCCGTCCAGGTCGAAAAGATCGCCGGCAAGAAGATTACCGTGGTGCCAATCCTGCGCGCCGGTATCGGCATGCTCGAGGGCGTGCTGAGCCTGATCCCGGGCGCCAAGGTCAGCGCCGTAGGCGTGGCCCGCAACGAGGAAACCCTGCAGGCCCATACCTACCTGGAAAAACTGGTACCGGAGATCAACGAGCGTCTGGCGATGATCATCGACCCGATGCTGGCCACCGGCAGCTCCATGGTCGCCACCATCGACCTGCTGAAGAAAGCCGGCTGCCGGGACATCCGCGCCATGGTGCTGGTTGCCGCGCCTGAAGGTATCGCAGCTGTAGAAAAGGCTCACCCGGACGTGACCATCTACACCGCCTCCATTGATCAGAAACTGAATGAGCATGGCTACATCATCCCCGGCTTGGGCGATGCCGGTGACAAGATCTTCGGCACCAAGCAGAAGGACGCCTGATCATGCAGGACGAGTTCAACGATCCGCTCTGGCGCCAGGTACTGTCTGGCGCTCAGATGCTCTTCGTGGCCTTTGGCGCGTTGGTGTTGATGCCGCTGATTACCGGTCTCGACCCCAACGTCGCACTGTTCACCGCGGGTCTCGGGACTCTGTTGTTCCAGATCGTCACCGGGCGTCAGGTGCCGGTGTTCCTGGCTTCGAGTTTTGCCTTTATCACCCCGATCATTCTCGCCAAGCACCAGTTCGGCCTGGCCGCGACCATGGGCGGCGTAATGGCGGCCGGTTTCGTTTATACCTTTCTTGGCTTCGCAGTGAAGATCAAGGGCACCGGTTTTATCGATCGGCTGTTGCCGCCGGTGGTGATTGGCCCAGTGATCATTTCCATCGGCCTGGCCATGGCGCCGATTGCCGCCAATATGGCGATGGGCAAGGCCGGTGACGGCAGCGAGCTGATTCATTACCAGACGGCGATGATGATCTCGATGCCCGCCCTGCTGACCACGCTGATCGTCGCCGTGTTCGGCAAAGGCATCTTCCGGCTGGTACCGATCATTTCCGGCGTACTGATGGGTTTTGCCCTGTCGTTCTACTTCGGCGTGGTCGACACCGCGAAGATCGTTGCCGCGCCATGGTTTGCCCTGCCGCACTTCACCGCACCGGAATTCAACTGGCAGGCGATCCTGTTCATCGTTCCAGTAGCGCTGGCCCCCGCCATCGAGCACATCGGCGGAGTGATTGCCGTCGGCAGCGTGACCGGTCGCGACTACCTGAAGAAGCCGGGCCTGCATCGCACCCTGCTGGGTGACGGCATCGCGACTACTGCAGCCGGGATGTTCGGCGGTCCGCCTAACACAACGTATGCAGAAGTCACTGGCGCGGTGATGCTGACCAAGAACTACAACCCGAAAATCATGACCTGGGCAGCAGTCTTTGCAATCAGCCTGGCCTTTATCGGCAAGTTCGGCGCGCTGCTGCAAAGCATCCCAGTGCCGGTGATGGGCGGGATTCTCTGCCTGCTGTTCGGCTCGATCGCCGCCGTGGGCATGAACACCCTGATTCGCCACAAGATTGACCTGGGCGAAGCCCGCAATCTGGTGATTGTCTCGGTGACCCTGGTGTTCGGGATTGGCGGCGTGCTGGTTGGCACCGGCACCGGTCCGGATGATTTTGGCCTGAAAGGGATTGCGTTGTGCGCCGTAGTGGCGATTGCGCTGAACCTGATCCTGCCGGGTAACGATGGCTGGAAAAACAAGAAATCTGACGAACCAGTAATCTGAGACGGCTGTCAGTTCTGTCGCGAGCTTGCTCGTTCCTACACGTAGTCACATGACTCTGTAGGAGCGAGCTTGCTCGCGCAGCTTTCAAAGCGCCAAAGGCGCTCTCTCGCACAAAGCATTAAGCGCCTTGGCCCACTGCGGTTCGTCATTCAGGCACGGCACCAGCACCAACTCCTCGCCCCCCGCCTCACGGAACTGCTCGCGACCGCGATCACCGATCTCCTCCAGCGTCTCGATGCAATCAGCAACAAACGCCGGGCACATCACCAGAATCTTCTTCACCCCCTGCTTCGCCAGTTCATCAAGACGCGCTTCTGTGTAGGGTTCGATCCACTTGGCCCGCCCCAAACGCGATTGAAATGACACCGACCACTTGCCATCCGGGAGCCCCATGCGCTCGGCAAAGGCTTGAGCCGTACGCAGGCACTGTCCGCGGTAGCAGCGAGCGGCAACGTCCGGCGGTGCATCACGACAGCAATCACCCTCCAGCCGATGACCAGGATTGAGCTTCTGCAAGTGCCGCTCCGGTAAACCATGGAAGCTCAGCAACAGGTGGTCGAAATCCTGCTGCAAATGCGGCTTGGCACTGGCAACCAGAGCGTCGAGATACTCCGGCTGGTCGTAGAACGGCTGCAGCACCGAAAACTGCACATCCAGCTTCTGGTCCCGTACTACGCGCTTGGCCTCTTCGATCACCGTGGTCACGGTGCTATCGGCAAACTGTGGATACAGCGGCGCCAGAGTGATTTTCTTATGGCCGGCGGCAGCCAGGCGCACCAATGTCGACTCGATGGACGGCTCGCCATAACGCATGGCCAGCTCTACCGGCCCCTGCGTCCATTCACGTGTCATCGCTTGCTGTAAACGACGGCTGAGCACCACCAGCGGCGAGCCCTCCGCCCACCAGATCGAGGCATAGGCATGGGCCGATTGCTCGGGGCGCTTGATCAGGATCAGCGACACCAGCAACCGGCGCACCGGCCACGGCAGGTCGATCACGTAGGGATCCATGAGGAATTGATTGAGGTAGCTGCGCACATCCGCCACCGAGGTGGAAGCCGGCGAACCGAGATTGACCAGAAGCAACGCGTGATCGGTCATGCAACGTCCTATTTCAGAGGCGGCGGGACACATCGTCCAGGGCCGCAGGTAAATCAGTGAACTGGAAAGTGAAACCTGCCTCCAGCAAGCGCGCGGGTACCGCACGCTGGCCACCCAGCAACAGCACTGACAACTCACCCAGCGCCAGACGCAAGACAAACGCCGGCAAGGGCAGCACTGCCGGCCGGTGCAAAACCCGTCCCAGGCTCTTGGCGAACTCGCGATTGCGTACCGGCTTCGGCGCGCAGGCATTATAAGGACCTCGTGCCTCGTCCTGATGCACAAGAAAATCAATCAGGGCTATTTGGTCCTGGATATGAATCCATGGCATCCACTGCCGGCCATTGCCGATAGGGCCACCCAGCCCCAACTTGAACGGCAGCAGCAAGCGCGACAAAAAGCCGCCCTCGGCGGACAGCACCAAACCGGTGCGCAGCAGCACCACACGCACCCCCATGGCCTCGGCCCGCAGGGCGGTTTCTTCCCAGGCAATACATAACTGGCTGGCAAAGTCCTCGCTGACTGGAGGCGAATCCTCAGTCAGTTCCCGCTCGCCACCGTCGCCGTACCAACCCACTGCCGATCCCGAGAGCAAAACCCGAGGCTTGTGCTCACGGCTTTCGAGCCAGGCCAGCAGAGTTTCGGTAAGGGCAATGCGGCTGTTCCACACCAGCGCCTTGCGCTTATGAGTCCAGGGCCGATCGGCAATCGGCGCCCCGGCCAGGTTGATCACCGCGTCCAGCGGAGCCTGGTCCAGCTCTTGCAAAGTCTTGATTGCCCGCACCTGGGGCCCGCACAGGGCGGCAACTTTATCGGGCTGGCGAGTCCATACACTCAACTGGTGACCCTGGGCTTGCCAATGACGACATAGCGCACGCCCGATCAAACCAGTACCGCCGGTCAGCAATATATGCATGACATCTTCCTCGCGTGGCGTTTTACCCGAATGACTAGTCTATTTTTATAAGCAGGGAGCTTTTCAATCGGGCAGGTTGTGTTTCAACGATAGACAACCTGCCCCACTGATGACGCCGAAAACTATACCAAAAAACAATATTGTACAGGTTTTGGCGGCGGCGTAATCTGTACAGAAAGGTAAACGAGGCCCCTATGACAGTACCCATCGCAATCATTGGTACCGGCATCGCCGGACTCTCCGCCGCCCAGGCGCTGCGAGATACCGGGCATACCGTCCAACTCTTCGACAAAAGCCGCGGCAGTGGTGGACGCATGTCGAGCAAACGCAGCGATGCCGGAAGCCTGGACCTGGGAGCCCAGTATTTTACCGCCCGCGACCGCCGTTTCGTCACTGAAGTCCAGCGCTGGCAAGCCGAGGGCTGGGTCGCCGAATGGGCACCGCAACTCTACAACTCTCACGGCGGCCAACTCAGCCCCTCGCCGGACGAACAGACTCGCTGGGTCGGCACCCCGCGCATGAGCGCCATCACCCGTGCGCTGATCGGCGACGTGGAAGTGCACTTCGCCTGCCGCATCACCGAAGTCTTCCGTGGCGAACAGCACTGGCACCTGCAGGATGCCGAAGGCTTCACCCATGGCCCGTTCAGTCACGTGGTGATCGCCACCCCGGCCCCCCAAGCCACCGCCCTGCTTACCGCCGCACCGAAACTCGCCGGGGTCGCCGCGGGAGTCAAGATGGACCCGACCTGGGCCGTCGCCCTAGCCTTCGATACCCCCCTGGAAACCCCAATGGAAGGCTGCTTCGTACAAGACAGCCCACTGGACTGGCTGGCCCGCAACCGCAGCAAGCCCGGGCGCGACAGTCATCTCGACACTTGGATCCTGCACGCCACCAGTGCCTGGAGCCGGCAACACATCGACTTGTCCAAAGAGGCCGTGACCGAACAATTGCACGGGGCCTTTGCCGAGTTGCTGCACAGTGTCATGCCCGCCCCCACCTTCAGCCTGGCCCACCGCTGGCTCTACGCTCGCCCGGCCAGCAGCCACGAATGGGGCGCACTGGCCGATGTCGACCTGGGGCTTTATGCATGCGGTGACTGGTGCCTGTCCGGGCGGGTCGAAGGCGCCTGGCTCAGTGGCCAGGAAGCGGCGCGCCGGCTACACGAGAGCCTGCAGTGAATCGCCTCAACCCACGTAAATTGCTGCTGTCGAAGTGGACAGCAGCCCTTCCACAACGCCGCGAAAAGCACTTTCTGGTCACTGAATTGCTCTGCGATGAACAAGGCACAGTGCTGGACATCGAGTTGCAGGCGGTTCTCACCCGACGTTGCCAGCGCTTGAAATGGCAAACCCTGCAGAACGACAGCGATTGGCGAATGGGCTGGCAATAACTCAGCGAACCTGCCAGGGAATTACCTATACAAATAATTTGACTTGTACAACTTTAATTCTATGATGAAGACAAGTTGTACAGGAACTAGTTTTTGTACAGGTAAATCCCGGAGGTTTAACCATGTCCAGCAAACCGAAAATTGCTATCAGCGCCTGCCTGATGGGCGTCGAGGTCCGCTACAACGGTGGGCATAAAGAATCACGCCTGTGCAGCCGGGTGCTCAGTGACTACTTCGATTTCGTGCCGCTGTGCCCGGAAGTCGCCATTGGCATGGGCACTCCCCGTGAGCCGATTCGCCTGAGCGGCGACCCCGAGCACCCTCGCGCCGTGGGTACGGTGGACGCAGCGCTGGATGTCACCCAGCCCCTGGCGGAATACGGCGAGCGCATGGCGGTGCAAGTGCACGATATCTGCGGCTACATCTTCATGCAGAACTCGCCGTCCTGTGGCCTGGAACGGGTCAAGGTGTATCAGGCCAACGGCATTCCCCACCGAAACGGCGGCCGCGGAATCTATGCCCAGGCCTTCTGCCAGCAACATCCCGACCTGCCGGTGGAAGAAGCCGGGCGTCTCAATGATCCGGTGCTGCGGGAAAACTTCCTGACCCGGGTCTACGTCTACCGCGACTGGCAGGAACTGCTCAAGCAAGGCCTGAGTCGCCGTGGTCTGACCGACTTCCATTCGCGCTGCAAATACCTGCTGATGGCCCATCACCCGGTGCAGTACAAGACCTTGGGCAAGCTGCTGGGCAGCATGGGCAAGGGTGACCCGGCCTTGATCGGCCCGCGCTATTTCAGAGAGCTGATGGCGGCGCTGAGCAAATGCGCCACTCGCGGTACCCACAGCAATGTACTGCAGCATCTGAGCGGTTATCTCAAGCAAGCCATCAGCGCTGAAGACAAGCAGGAGGTGCTGCACATCATTGGCCAGTACCGCCACGGCATCGTCCCTCTGGTGGTGCCCCTGACCCTGCTCAAGCACCACTTCCGCCAACACCCCGATCCCTACATCGCCCAGCAGCTGTACCTGCAGCCGCACCCGGAAAATCTCAGCCTGCGCAACGCGATCTGAGCCATGAAACAGCCGAGCCAACAGGCCGACGATAACAGCACCCAGTACCAGCGCGCCCTGGATGAAGGCTGGCTGCCGATCCGTGAAGTGGCACGCCAGACCGGGGTCAATGCGGTAACCCTGCGGGCCTGGGAACGCCGTTACGGGCTGATCGTGCCGCTGCGTACGCCCAAGGGCCACCGACTGTTTTCCCAGGAACAGGTGCAACAGGTCCTGACCATCCTCACCTGGCTCAATCGCGGGGTCGCGGTCAGCCAGGTCAAGCATCTGCTAGACAACACTCCTGCCCACAGCGCGCCTGCCGAGAATGACTGGCAGCGGTTGCGCCAAAGCCTGAGCCAAGCCATCAGCCAATTGGCCGAGCGCAAAGTCGACGATGTCTTCAACCAGGCCATGGCGCTCTATCCGCCGCGCACCTTGTGCGAGCAATTGCTGATGCCACTGCTGGCGGAACTGGAGCAGCACTGGCAAGGCCAGTTCGGCAGCCAGATGGAGCAGGTATTTTTCTATTCCTGGCTGCGCAGCAAGCTGGGCGCCCGGATCTACCACAACAATCGTCAACTGCAGGGCCCCCCGCTGCTGCTGGTCAACCAGTCTGACCTGGCCCTGGAGCCCCACCTGTGGCTGACCGCCTGGCTGGCCAGCAGCGCCGACTGCCCGGTGGAAGTCTTCGACTGGCCACTGCCCGGAGCCGAACTGGCCCTGGCTGTCGAGCGCCTGCAGGCCCGCGGCCTGCTGCTGTACTCCAGCAAGACCTTGAACCCCACGCACCTGCCCAAGTTGCTCAACGGCATTACCTGCAAAAAATTCATCGCAGGACCCGCGGTGTGCATCCACCCCGCCGAGTGGTCCGTATGTATCACACGAGTCGCTGATCTGAACCTGGCCCAAGACCCGATTGCGGCTTACCAGGCACTGCTTCAGCGAGGACTCTTCTAATCCGGGAACCGGCATGCAACTGATCTGGCTACGCAGCGACCTGCGCCTACATGACAACACCGCTCTGAGCGCCGCCATGCAACGGGGGCCGACCGTAGCGGTGTACCTGCTGAGCCCGGAGCAATGGCTGGCCCACGATGACGCACCGTGCAAAGTCGACTTCTGGCTGCGCAACCTGCAGCACCTGAGCACCGCTCTGGACCAATTGAACATCCCCTTGCTGATCCGCAGCGCCACTACCTGGGACCAGGCGCCCCAGGTCCTGCTGGAGCTGTGCCGACAGTTGCAGGTACAGATGCTGCACTTCAACGAGGAATACGGCATCCACGAGAGTCGGCGCGATGCGGCCGTGACCCAGGCCCTGGAAAATGCCGATGTGAATGTCCGGGGCTACCTCGATCAACTGCTGTTCCAGCCCGGCAGCGTACTGACCAAAAGCGGCAGCTACTTCCAGGTGTTCAGCCAGTTCCGCAAGGTCTGCTACAGCCGTCTGCACAGCGCACTACCCGCTCTGGTGAGCACGCCCAAGGCGCAACAGCGACTGTCGATCAATGCCGATCCACTGCCGCGTCAGATCGAAGGTTTCCCACGTCCCAGCCAGTCACTGCAGGATTTGTGGCCAGCCGGTGAGAGTGAAGCCCAGGAGCGCCTCGAACAGTTCACCGACGAGCAGATCACCTACTACCAGAGCGAGCGCGACTTCCCGGCAAAACCCGGCACCAGCCAGCTTTCACCCTACCTCGCCGCCGGCGTGATCTCACCCCGGCAGTGCCTGCACGCCGCCTTGCGCGGCAACCAGGGGGAGTTTGAAAGCGGCAACCCCGGCGCCGTCACCTGGATCAACGAGTTGCTGTGGCGCGAGTTCTACAAACACATCCTGGTGGGCTACCCACGGGTTTCCAGACATCGGGCCTTCCGCCCGGAAACCGAAGCCGTGGCCTGGCGCGACGCGCCCGAAGAGCTGGAAGCCTGGCAGCAAGCGCGCACCGGCCTGCCGATCATCGACGCCGCCATGCGCCAGTTGCTGGAGACCGGCTGGATGCACAACCGCCTGCGAATGGTGGTGGCAATGTTCCTGACCAAGAACTTGCTGATCGACTGGCGCGAGGGCGAGCGTTTCTTCATGCAGCACCTGATCGACGGCGACCTCGCGGCGAACAACGGTGGCTGGCAGTGGAGTTCTTCGACCGGCACCGATGCAGCGCCCTACTTCCGCATCTTCAACCCTGTGAGCCAGTCAGAACGCTTCGACGCCGAGGGACGCTTCATCAAGCACTGGCTACCGCAACTGGCGGGGCTGAACAAAAAAGATATCCACAACCCTGCTGCGCTGGGTGGCCTGTTCGGCGTCGCCGACTATCCAGCCCCCATGGTCAACCTGTCGATGTCCCGGGAGCGTGCCCTGGCAGCATTCAAGGCGTTGCCTTCGCGCCTGGATGCGGGAGGTGCCCATGAGTGACTTCCTCGAACACTTCGCCCGGGATTTCGCCAGCCTCGACAAGCACAGCCTGCAGCGCCTGGGCCAGCTCTACAGCGAGGACATCCAGTTCACCGATCCGCTGCATGAAGTGCACGGGCTGCCACGCCTGCAGAACTACTTCGTCGAGCTGTACGCCAACATCAGCGAGTTGCGCTTCGAGTTCCACGGCGCCGATACCTGCGGCGATGGCCAGGGCTATCTGCGCTGGACCATGAGCTACCGCCACCCGCGCCTCGAAGGCGGCCAGTGGATTCGAGTCCCTGGCTGCTCGCACCTGCATTGGCGCGACGGCAAGGTCTACCGTCACCGCGACTATTTCGACGCCGGCGCCTTGCTCTACGAACACCTGCCCATCCTCGGCCGGGTGATCGCCTGGCTGAAAAGGAGACTCGGATGAACGCGGCAATGCCACGGCGGATATGGCTCACCGGCGCCAGCAGCGGGATCGGCGCGGCACTGGCCGAGGAACTGCTCAAGTCCGGCGCCCAGGTGGCCGTCAGTGCGCGCTCACGCGAGCCCCTGGAAGCCCTGTCCCAGCGCTATCCGGGCCGGGTACTGGTGGTACCCGGCGATCTCACCGACGCCCTGCAAGTGCGCGAGATCGGCAAACGCATCGCCCAGGCCTGGGGCGCCCTGGACAGTGCGATCCTCAATGCCGGGGCCTGTGAATACATCGACGTGCGGCAGTTCGAAGCGGCAATGATCGAACGCGTGTTGAGCAGCAATCTGCTGTCCGCCAGCTATTGCATCGAAGCCGCGCTGCCGTTGTTGCGCGCCGGCAATCGCCCGCATCTGGTCGGCGTGGCCAGCTCCGTGACCTACCTGCCGCTGCCCCGGGCCGGCGCCTACGGTGCCTCCAAGGCCGCGCTGCGCTACCTGCTGCAATCCTTGCGCATCGACCTCGCCGCCGAAGGCATCGATGTCACCCTGGTCAGCCCGGGCTTCGTCGACACCCCGCTGACCGCGCACAACGACTTTCCCATGCCCATGAGCTGGCCCGCCGACAAGGCCGCCCGGCATATCCACACTCGCCTGCCACACCGGGACCTGGAGATCGCTTTCCCAACCCCGTTCATCTTCGGCCTCAGGTTCCTGGCCTGGCTGCCCGGCCGGCTGCAACTGGCGATCGCCAAGCGCCTGGCCCGCACGGGGGATGCATCGTGAAAATAGCCATCATCGGCAGCGGTATCGCCGGCCTGACCTGCGCCTATGTACTCAATCGCCGCCATGACATCCGGGTATACGAAGCCGGCAGCTGGATCGGCGGCCATACCCATACCGTGGATGTCAGCCTGAACGGCGAAACCCAGGCGGTGGACACCGGCTTCATCGTTTTCAACGACTGGACCTACCCCAACTTCATCCGCCTGCTGGGACAGATAGGGGTCAGGTTCAAACCCACCGAAATGAGCTTCTCGGTCTGCGACCCAATCTCGGGCCTGGAGTACAACGGCAACAACCTCAACAGCCTCTTCGCCCAGCGCCGCAACCTGCTGTCGCCGGGCTTCTGGGGCATGCTGCGGGACATCCTGCGCTTCAACAAAGCCTCCCAGCTCGACTTGCAGCACCAACGGATCGCCGCCGACACCACCCTCGGCGACTACCTGAAAAGCCGGGGTTACGGCGAACGCTTCATCCAGCACTACATCGTGCCCATGGGTGCGGCGATCTGGTCGATGTCGCCCGTGCAGATGCTCGGCTTCCCCCTGCAGTTCTTTGTGCGCTTCTTCAAGAACCACGGCCTGTTGTCAGTGAGCAACCGCCCGCAATGGTGCGTGATCGAAGGCGGCTCGAGCCGCTACATCGAGCCATTGACCGCCTCGTTCCACCAGCACATCCGCCTCGATTGCCCAGTGCAGCGGGTCGAACGCGACGCACTCGGGGTGGTGATCCACAGTGCCGCGGGCAGCGAGCGTTTCGACAAGGTGGTGTTCGCCTGCCACAGCGACCAGGCCCTGCAACTGCTGGCCAGTCCGAGCCATGCCGAACGGGAGATTCTCCAGGCCCTGCCCTACGCCGACAACGAAGTGGTGCTGCACACCGATACCCGGCTGCTGCCACGCCGCCGCCTGGCCTGGGCCAGCTGGAACTATCGCCTCGACAGCCGCGGCGAGAAAGCTGCCGCGGTGACCTACGACATGAACATTCTCCAGGGTCTGCAGAGCGCCACCACCTTCTGCGTCAGCCTCAACCAGAGCGAGGCCATCGACCCCTCGAAAGTTCTCGCCCGCTACACCTACGCCCATCCGCAATACAGCCTTGGTGCAGTGGCGGCCCAAGCACGCTGGGGCGAACTGCAGGGTGCCCATCACAGCTTCTACTGCGGTGCCTACTGGGCCAACGGTTTCCACGAAGACGGCGTGGTCAGCGCCTTGCGCGTGGCCCAGGCCTTTGGAGAACAATTGTGAACAGTGCCCTGTACAGCGGCTGGATCAGCCACCGGCGCTTCGTCCCCAAAGGCCATGCCTTCCGGTACAGGATCGGCTTGCTGTACCTGGACCTGGATGAACAGGAGGCGGTGCTGGGTCTTTCGCCCCTGGCCGGCCAGAGCCGCTTCGCGCCGTTCTCCTTCCGGGAAAGCGACTACCTGAAAACCTTCACCAGCCAGGGCATGCGCCTGATAGACGCGGTACGCCAGCAAGTAAGCGAGGCCATCGGCCATACGCCGCAAGGCGCCGTGCGCCTGCTGACCCAAGTACGCAGCTGGGGCCTGGCCTTCAACCCGGTGAGTTTCTTCTACTGCTTTGAAGCGGATGGGCAACTGGCGGCGATTCTCTGCGAGGTCACCAACACGCCCTGGCGCGAGCGCTACCACTATGTGCTGCCAGCCAGCGCCGACAGTGCCGAAACCGCGCAACACCAACACTTCGCTGTGGCCAAGGCTTTTCACGTGTCGCCGTTCCTGCCCCGGGACCTGCAATACCGCATGAGTTTCAGCCCTCCTGCCGACCGGCTTGGCGTGCACATGGCCGACTGGCAAGGCGAGCTCAAGGTGTTCGACGCCACCCTCAACCTGCAACGCCAGGCCCTGGATCGCCGCAGCCTGCATCAGTACCTGCTGCGCTTTCCGTGGATGACTGCCAAGACCTGCCTGGCGATCTACTGGCAAGCCCTGCGCCTGGTCGGCAAGGGCATCGAGTTTGTACCCCACGAGGCCGCCACCGGCGCCTATCGCACAGCCGCTGTACAACCCAAGGATCGCCGCCATGAAATCCTCTAGCGTATCGGCCAAGCCCACGCTGTTCAGCACCCACGGCCTTACCGCCAGCCTGCTGCGCCGTGCCGTGCTGCGACAACTGGCGCAGCTCAGGCACGGGCAACTGGTGATCATCGAAGACGGTGAGCGCCTGGTATTCGGCAGCAGCGCAGCGGCCTTGCTCGGAGAAATCCATATCCATGACAGTAACGCCTGGGGCTTGGTCGCCAGCAGTGGTTCGATCGGCGCCGGCGAAGCCTTCATCCACGGTTACTGGAGCACCCCGGACCTGACAGCGGTGGTCCGCGTATTCGTCAGCAACCTGGAGGTGCTGGACGCCATGGAGGGCGGCCTGGCAAGACTCGGCAGGCCGCTGGTGCGTGGCCTGCACTGGCTCAATCGCAATACCCGCAAGGGTTCGCAGAAAAACATCGCCGCCCACTACGACCTCGGCAATGAGCTGTTCGAGCAGTTCCTCGACCCCACCATGATGTACTCCGCAGCACAGTTCCGCCGTGACGACGACAGCCTGGAGCAGGCCCAGTTGAACAAGCTGGAGCGCATCTGCCAGAAACTGGCCCTGCAACCCGAGGATCATCTGCTGGAGATTGGCACCGGCTGGGGCAGCATGGCCCTGTACGCGGCGCAGCATTATGGTTGCCAGGTCACCACCACAACCCTGTCCAAAGAGCAGTTCGCCTTTACCCGGCAACGGATCGAGGCGGCCGGCCTGCAGGACAGGGTCACCCTGCTGCTGGAGGACTATCGCGACCTGACCGGGCAGTACGACAAGCTGGTGTCCATCGAGATGATCGAAGCCGTGGGCCACCGCTTCCTGCCCACCTACTTCAAGCAATGCGCCCAGTTGTTGAAAAGCAACGGCCTGATGCTGCTGCAGGCCATCACCATCCGCGACCAGCGATATGAACAAGCAAAGAACGGCGTGGATTTCATCCAACGCTATATCTTCCCCGGCGGGGCCCTGCCCTGCGTGCAGAAAATGCTCGAAGTGGTCAGTCGCGATACCGACATGAACCTGCTGCACATGGAGGACTTCGGCTTGCACTACGCCCGCACCCTGCGCCTGTGGCACGAGAACTTCCGGCGCGCCCACGGCCGTCTGACCGAGCTGGGCTACGACGAGTATTTCCTGCGGCTGTGGGAGTTCTACCTGTGCTACTGCGAAGGCGGTTTCCTTGAGCGCACCATCGGCACTGCGCAACTGCTCCTGGCCAAACCCGCGGCAGCACCGCAGCCGCTGCTGGGCCGCTTCGATGCGTAAGCAACTGGCCAACGCAATGCTGTTCCAGCTGGGCTGGTTCATCTGCGTGCTCAGTGGCGACAGTCCCTGGCTGCTATTGGCGGCGGCGATCCTGATGGTGCACTTCCTGTGGATCGGCAGTTGGACCGGCGAAGGGCGCATGATCATCGGGATTGCCCTGATCGGCATCACCCTGGACAGTTTCCTGCACTGGCTGGGGGTGTTCCAGTTCAAGCAGGTGAGCCTGCTGATTCCGCTCTGGCTGATGCTGCTCTGGGCCTTACTGGGAACGACCCTGCGCCATTGCCTGGCCTGGACCGCACGCCGCTGGTGGCTGGCCAGCGCTTTGGGCGCGCTGTTCGGACCGCTGTCGTATTACGCCGGGGGACGACTGGCCGGGGTGGGTTTTGCCTATGGCTTGTGGCCGACCTTGATCGGCTTGGGGCTGCTCTGGGCAATGCTCTTGCCACTGCTGCACGTGCTGGCGCGCCCCGCTCCCGAAGAGCCTGAACTGACGGCCCAGGATTGAGCGTCCGTCAGGGCTTTAACACAGCCCATGCCCACTGCCTTACACTGCGCGCCTATGATCACCATCCCCGTTACCGCCATCCCCGAACCGGCCATCAGTTGCTCGACCTGTGCCGCCTGTTGCTGTCAGCTGGAAGTCATGCTGATCACCGACACCGGGGTGCCCGAGCGCTTTATCGATACCGACGATTGGGGCGGCGAAGTCATGCGCCGCCTGGACGACGGCTGGTGCGCAGCACTCGATCGCGACAGCATGCGTTGCAGCATCTATGAGCTGCGTCCCTTGATCTGTCGCGAATTCGAACTGGGAGAAGCGGACTGCCTGAGCGAACGCCAGGGAATTACCACGGCGTATCGCTGAACAGGCGTTACAGCGGCATCGTGTAATGCAGGGCGTAGCTTTCGATTCCCTCGTTGGGCGTTTGAATCCCGGCATTGGAATAGTGCGTGGCGCGGATGCCGACCTCATGCCCCCCAGCGAAACGCAGGCCAAAACCGATGCGGTCCTCAAACTGGAAGGAAGAACCCAGCTTGTTGTCTTCGACCTCAGTGTGGGCAAAGGCTGCCACCCCGATCCCAGCTTCGATGTAGGGTTTGACATTGTTGCCGGCAAATTCGTAGACCAGCACCGGCGAGAACGACAAGCTGTGGTTACTCGACCGTTTATCGCCATCCCAATAGGTGTAGGCACCGCTCCAGTAGCCGGTCAGGCGACCGACATCACTTTGCAGCCAGCTCTTGTCCCAATCCCATTGCATGCCCAGCCGATAAGTCTGAGTCGAATCTCCGGTTTGCCCTACGGAAAACTCGACACCGGCCGCCTGAGCGGAAAAACCGTGCCCCAGCAACGCGGCCGCCAAGGCGGTCAGGCAGAACAGTCGCTTCATCAGAAACATCCTTTTTTCGACGATTTTGTAGGGTTTTGTACAACCTTGTGCATAAGTTATAGAAGTCCACGCGCGCTCAGAAGTTCAGCGTCGACCGCGGTCATTTCACATTTCTTTCACAACTCGAAACGCTGAACCCTGCCAGGTTCTTTCCACAGCAGTGGCAGTACCCGAGCAAAATGCGGGACATCGCCACTGGTCCAGAACAGCGTCTCGCGAGCCACGTCCCGGGCGCGCAGATGGCCCTCGTCCAGCAAGCGCTGCAACTGCCGGGCAACAGCGGCGCCAGTGTCGATCAGGCTGATGTGGGCAGGCAGCATCTGCACCAGCAGAGGCTTGAGAAACGGATAATGGGTACAGCCCAGGATAATGGTGTCGCAACCGGCGGCCAGCAGCGGCTCGACATAGCCCTGCAGCAACTGACGCAGGGCAGCGCTGTGCAGATCGCCGTTTTCGATCATCTCCACTAGGCCCGGGCAGGGCTGGGTAACGACCTTCACATCGGTAGCAAAACGATCGAGCAAGGCGGCGAACTTGGCACTTTGCAAGGTCCCGGTGGTGGCCAGCACCCCGACCACGCCGCTGCGGGTCGCCGCCGCCGCGGGCTTGACCGCAGGCTCCATGCCAACGATCGGCCAGTCCGGGTAATCCCGGCGCAGCTCGGCGACCCCGGCCACCGTGGCGGTGTTGCAGGCCAGCACCAGCGCCTTGGCTCCCTGCTCGCGAAAGAACCGCGCCATCAGGCCGCAACGATGGCGAATGAATTCGGGGGTCTTTTCGCCATAGGGGATATGCCCGCAGTCACCGAAGTACAACAGCGACTCCCGGGGCAGCAATTGTTGAATTTCCGCCAGCACCGACAGACCGCCGACGCCGGAGTCGAACACGCCGATCGGCGCCTCACTCACGATGCGCACCACAGACACTGCAGCCTGGGTCGCGTTTGACTCGCAGTTCACGAAAACGCGTGCCCAGCGCATCGATCAGTAGCAACCGGCCCACCAGCGGTTCGCCAAAACCAGCCAACAGTTTCAAGGCTTCCAACGCCTGCAGGCTGCCCACCACTCCCACCAGCGGGCCCAGGACCCCGGCTTCGCTGCAGGTCAGTTCGGCTTCGCTGCCGTGGCCATACAGACAGTGGTAGCAAGGGCTCTCAGGACGACGCGGGTCGAACACTGACAACTGCCCTTCCAGGCGAATTGCCGCACCGCTGACCAGGGGTTTACCGGCAGCCATGCAAGCGGCATTCACCGCCTCACGGGTAGCGAAGTTGTCACAGCAGTCGAGGACCAGGTCCACGGCCGCCACAGCGGCGGCCAGGGAGTCGGCATCCAGCGCCACGGGATGGGGCACCAGACGGATTTGCGGATTGAGGGCGGACAACCGGCTGATGGCCGAATCCACTTTACTGACCCCAACACTGTTGCTGTCGTGGATGATCTGACGCTGCAGGTTGGTCAGGTCCACCGAGTCGAAGTCTGCCAGGTGCAGTTCGCCGACACCGGCTGCCGCCAGGTACAGCGCCGCCGGCGCACCGAGGCCGCCGAGGCCGACAATCAGCACCCGGCTCTGCTTGAGGCGCAGTTGGCCGTCGATATCAACGTGCTGCAACAGAATCTGCCGGCTATAGCGCAGCAGTTCCTGGTCCGTCAGCACGGCAGGCTCCCGAGGCTGATGCGCTCATGCCCACCCAGGTCGACCCGGCTATGGACTTCGACAAAGCCTTGCTCGGTCAACAACTCACGCACCGCAGTTGCCTGGTCGTAACCATGTTCGAGCATCAGCCAGCCGCCGGCTTCCAGGTGTTGCGGAGCCTGCGCAACAATCAGCCGCAGATCATCCAGGCCATCCTTGCCCGCGACCAGGGCACTTTCCGGTTCGAAACGCACATCACCGGCCACCAGGTGCGGATCGGCCTCGGCAATGTACGGAGGATTACTGATGATCAACTGGAAGCGCTGGGACTCGATGGCACTGAACCAGTGACTGCTGAGCACCGTGACGTTGTCCAGTTGCAAGCGCTGACGATTGCGCTCGGCCAGGGCCACGGCCTCCAGCACCCGATCCACCGCGGTGACCTTCCAGGCCGGGCGCTCGCTGGCCAGGGCCAGGGCGATGGCCCCACTGCCAGTACCCAGGTCGAGTACCTTGGCCGGGGTCGCTGGCAGCAACTCCAGCGCCGCTTCCACCAGCAGTTCAGTGTCAGGACGCGGGATCAGCGTATGGGGGGCCACTTCCAGATCGAGCTTCCAGAAACCCTGCTGGCCGAGGATGTAGGCCACCGGCTCGCCAGAGCGACGCCGTTGCAGATACTCGGCGAACAACAGTGCCGCCTCGCTGGGCACTATGCGCTCCGGCCAGGTGTGAAGAAAACTGCGGGGCTTGCCCAGGGCCGCGGCCAGGAGCAATTCGGCATCCAGGCGCGAAGTCGGCGAATCGGGCAATTGGGCTGCGCGCAGCAGGCTGGCGATGATGGTCATTTACTCACCCAATGCCGCAAGTTGATCGGCCTGATATTCAGCCAGTAGCGGTTCGATCACCGCGTCCACGCCCCCAGCAAGGATTTCGTCCAGGGAATACAGGGTCAGGTTGACCCGGTGATCAGTGACCCGCCCCTGGGGGAAGTTATAGGTGCGAATGCGCTCGGAGCGGTCCCCCGAGCCCACCAGCAACTTGCGCTCGCTGGCGATCGCGTTGGCCGCCGCGCTGGTCTGCTGGTCGTTGAGCTTGGCCGACAGCCAGGACATGGCTCGCGCCCGGTTCTTGTGCTGGGAACGCTCTTCCTGGCACTCCACCACGATTCCCGAAGGAAGGTGGGTAATGCGGATCGCCGAATCAGTCTTGTTCACGTGCTGACCGCCAGCGCCCGAGGAGCGATAGGTATCGACGCGCAAGTCTGCCGGGTTGATCTCGATGGTTTCCTGTTCATCCGGCTCCGGCAGCACCGCCACGGTGCAGGCGGAGGTGTGGATACGCCCCTGGGATTCAGTGGCCGGCACCCGCTGTACACGGTGCACGCCGGACTCGAACTTCAGCTTGCCGTAGACGCTGTCGCCTTCGACCCGGGCAATCACTTCCTTATAGCCGCCGTGCTCACCCTCGTTTTCCGAGAGGATCTCCAGCCGCCAGCCACGCCGCTCGGCATAACGGGAATACATGCGGAACAGGTCGCCGGAGAAGATTGCCGCCTCATCACCGCCAGTGCCGGCGCGGATTTCCAGGAATACGTTGCGTCCGTCGTTCGGGTCCTTGGGCAACAACATGCGCTGCAAGGTACTTTCCAGCTCGGCCAATTGCTCCTTGGCATCGCGCACTTCCTCGACAGCCATTTCCCGCAGGTCTGGATCGCTGTCCTTGAGCAGGGCCTGAGCGCCTTCAAGATCAGCCTGGACCTTGAGCACCTGCTTATAGGTGGCCACGATCGGCTCGACTTCTGCGTATTCCTTGGAATAGGCACGGAACTTGGTCTGATCGGCAATGACTTCGCCATCGCCGAGCAAGGCGGTCAATTCCTCGAAACGGTCCTGGAGGATGTCCAGTTTATTGAGCAGTGACGCTTTCATTACGGGGTTTTATCCGAAGAGCCCTCACCGAGGGCAAACAGTTCTTGGGCCATGGCCAGCGCATCGAGGCGGCCTTCGGCAGAGAGCTTTTTCAGTTGCACACTCGGCGCGTGCAGCAATTTGTTGGTCAGGCCGCGGGCCAGTTGGGCCAGGACCTCCTCTGCACCGCTGCCATTGGCCAGCATGCGCAGGGCTTTCTGCAGTTCTTCGTCACGCAGGCGCTCGCTTTGTTGACGATAGGCCTTGAGCACGTCCACCGCCGCCAGTTCCCGCAGGCGCACCATGAAATCCTCGGCGCCAATGTTCACCAACTCCTCAGCGGCTTGGGCCGCGCCTTGACGGCTCTTGAGGTTTTCCGCGACCACTTCGTGCAGATCGTCGACGGTATACAGGTAAACGTCGTCCAACTCGCCGACTTCTGGTTCGATATCCCGAGGAACGGCGATGTCCACCATGAAGATCGGCTTGTGCTTACGCAGCTTCAACGCGCTTTCCACGGCACCCTTCCCGAGAATAGGTAGCTGGCTGGCCGTCGAGCTGATGACAATATCGCTATGCACCAGCGCCTGAGGAATATCCGACAGCAACACCGCGTGGGCGCCGAACTGCTCCGCCAAAAGGCTGGCACGCTCCAGGGTGCGGTTGGCCACCACAATACGTTTGACGCCCAGGTCATGCAGGTGCCGGGCGACCAGGGTAATGGTCTCGCCCGCGCCGATCAGCAGCGCCTGGCTGCGCTGCAGATCACTGAAAATCTGTTTCGCCAGGCTCACCGCGGCAAAGGCCACGGACACCGGGTTCTCGCCGATAGCCGTATCGGTGCGCACCTGCTTGGCAGCACTGAACGTCGCCTGGAACAGCCG
This sequence comes from Pseudomonas sp. Fl5BN2, assembly GCF_009908205.1. Classification (NCBI taxonomy): domain Bacteria; kingdom Pseudomonadati; phylum Pseudomonadota; class Gammaproteobacteria; order Pseudomonadales; family Pseudomonadaceae; genus Pseudomonas; species Pseudomonas sp. Fl5BN2. Next base: position 175,792 of record NZ_JAAARL010000009.1, read on the forward strand.
CCCCAGCAACGGTCCGACGGTGCCGGCCTCGCGGGCCACGGCGTAGGCGGACTTCATCTGCCCGAGAATCTGCGGCTCGCCCAACACCAGCGAATCCAGGCCCGAGGCCACCCGCATCATGTGACGAACTGCCGCATCGTCTTCATGCACATAGGCACTGGCGCGCAGCTCGTCTAGGCTCAGGTGGTGATAATCCGCCAGCCAGCGCAGTACCGCATCCGCAGAAAGATGATCCTGTTCTATATAGAGCTCACTGCGATTGCAGGTGGAGAGGATCGCAGCTTCGCGGCTGTCGGTGAGTCGGCAGAGCTGCTGCAAGGCCTCAACCAACTGCTCAGGGGTAAAGGCCACGCGCTCGCGGACGTCTACAGAAGCAGTCTTGTGGTTAATACCGAGTGCAAGGAAGGCCATTCAAGGTCGCTGATGATGTCGAGAAGCCGGCAATTGTCCTACTTCGACAGATTCAGAACAACTACCGCCGACTATTGTCCTAATAGACTGCCTCTGTTCTGGCATCCCGTTGAGTCTCGGTTATGTTTGGCCGAAGGCTTGTGTCATGATGATCCGACCGCAGGTTAGTCGCCCTCTTCCTATATGAATAGATCTTCCGCGTTGTTCCTCGCCCTTGCCTTCCTCAGCGGTTGCCAGTCTCTGGCACCCGGCTCATCGGACGCTACATCGCCGGTGGAAGACAGTACCCCCGCCCCTGAAAAGCCCAAGGTCTACTCCTCGTTCAGTGAAGACACCATTTTCAGTCTGCTGAGCGCTGAACTGGCGGGCCAGCGCAATCGTTTCGACATTGCCCTGGACAACTACGTGACCCAGGCCATCAATACCCAGGACCCGGGCATTTCCGAGCGGGCCTTCCGCATCGCCGAATACCTGGGCGCCGATCAGGCGGCTCTGGATACTTCGCTGATCTGGGCCAAAAACGCCCCCGATGACCTCGAAGCGCAACGGGCTGCCGCGATCCAGCTGGCCCGGGCCGGACGTTATGACGACTCCATGCTTTATATGGAGAAGGTCCTGCAGGGCAAGGGCGACACGCATTTCGACTTTCTCGCCCTGTCGGCCGCCGATACCGATCAGGACACCCGCAACGGCCTGATGAAAAGCTTCGACCGCTTGTTGCAAAAGCACCCGCACAACAGCCAGCTGATCTTCGGCAAGGCCTTGTTGATGCAACAGGACGGCGACGCCAAGGATGCGCTGACCTTGCTGGAGCAGAATCCGCCGGAAGACGGCGAGGTGGCACCGCTGTTGTTGCGCGCCCGCCTGCTGCAAAGCCTCAACCGCGGCAAAGAAGCCCTGCCGCTGCTGGAAAAAAGCATCCGCAAGTACCCGGACGACAAGCGCCTGCGCCTGACCTACGCCCGCATGCTGGTGGAGCAGGACCGCATGGAGGACGCCAAGACCCAGTTCTCCAGCCTGGTCCAGCAGTATCCGGAAGACGACGAGCTGCGTTACTCCCTGGCACTGGTGTGCCTGGAAGCCAAGGCCTGGCAAGAAGCCAAGGGTTACCTGGAAGACCTGATCGCCCGGGAAAGCCACGAAGACTCGGCGCACCTGAACCTGGGGCGCATCGCCGAAGAGCTCAACGACCCGCAAGGAGCGTTGATCGAATACGGCCAGGTCGGCCCGGGCAACGACTATCTGCCGGCGCAACTGCGGCAGGCCGATATCCTGATGAACAATGGCCGCACCGACGAGGCGCAAAAACGCCTGGTAGCGGCCCGCGATGCCCAGCCCGACTACGCCATCCAGTTGTACCTGATCGAAGTCGAGACTCTGTCGGCGAACAACCAGGGCGACCGTGCCTGGAAAGTCATCCAGCAGGCTTTGCTGCAGTACCCCGACGACATGAACCTGCTCTACACCCGAGCCATGCAGGCGGAAAAACGCAATGACCTGGCGCAGATGGAAAAAGACCTTCGCCTGATCATCCAGCGCGAACCGGACAACGCCATGGCCCTGAACGCCTTGGGCTACACCTTGTCTGACCGTACGACACGCTACGCCGAAGCCAAGACGCTGATTGAACAGGCCCACCAACTGACCCCGGAAGACCCGGCGGTACTCGACAGCCTGGGCTGGGTGAACTTCCGCCTGGGTAACCTCGACGAAGCTGAGCGCCTGTTGCGTCAAGCCCTGGAGCGTTTCCCCGACCAGGAAGTCGCGGCGCACCTGGGCGAAGTGCTGTGGAACAACGGCAAGCAGCGCGAGGCCAAGCAGATCTGGAGCAAGTTCCTCAAGGACCAGCCAGACAGCCCCGTCCTGCGTGGCACCATCAAACGCCTGACCGGATCAGAGACCCTTTAAGACTATGTTTTTGCGCCACCTTATCGTTTTCAGCTTCATTGCCCTGCTCGCCGGTTGCGCCGGCTTTGGTGCCCGTGAGTCGGTGCAAGGCCAAGGCAATCCGGCGCAATGGCGCCTGTACAAAGATCAACTGACGGCCCTTGATGGCTGGCAGATCAACGGCAAGATCGGCATTCGCGCACCCAAGGATTCCGGCAGCGGCACCCTGTTCTGGCTGCAACGCCAGGATTACTACGACATCCGCCTGTCCGGCCCATTGGGTCGCGGCGCTGCACGTCTCACCGGTCGCCCCGGCAAGGTCAGCCTGGAAGTGGCCAACCAGGGTCGCTATGAAGCGGCCAGTCCGGAAACCCTTCTGGAAGAACAGATGGGCTGGAAATTACCGGTATCCCATCTAGCCTGGTGGGTCCGCGGCCTGCCCGCTCCCGACAGCAAAAGCCGCCTGACCCTGGACGGTGACAGCCATCTGGCGAGCCTGGAACAAGACGGCTGGCAAGTGGAATACAGCAGCTACTCGGAGCAGAACGGCTATTGGCTGCCTGAGCGCATCAAACTGCACGGCAGCGACCTTGATGTCACCCTGGTGATCAAGGAATGGCAACCGCGCAAGCTGGGGCAATGACATGGCCGTGGAAAAACTGACCCTGCCCTCGCCGGCCAAACTCAATCTGATGCTGCACATCCTCGGTCGCCGCGAAGATGGTTATCACGAACTGCAGACGCTGTTTCAGTTTCTCGACTACGGCGACGAGATCACCTTTGCCCTGCGTGATGACGGCGTGATTCAGTTGCACACCGAGTTCGACGGCGTACCTCACGACAGTAACCTGATCGTCAAGGCCGCGAAAAAACTCCAGGAACAATCCGGCTGCACACAGGGCATCGATATCTGGATCAACAAGATCCTGCCCATGGGCGGCGGCATCGGCGGCGGCAGCTCGAATGCCGCCACGACCCTGCTGGGCCTCAATCATCTCTGGCAATTGGGTTGGGACGAGGATCGACTGGCCGCCCTGGGGCTGACACTGGGTGCCGATGTCCCGGTTTTCGTACGTGGGCATGCAGCTTTCGCTGAAGGCGTGGGGGAAAAACTCACCCCTGTAGATCCCGACGAACCCTGGTATCTGGTACTGATCCCGCAAGTGTCTGTAAGTACAGCGGAAATTTTTTCCGATCCGTTGTTGACACGTGACACTCCGCCCATTAAAGTGCGCCCCGTTCCCAAGGGAAACAGCAGAAACGACTGCCTTCCGGTAGTCGCAAGGCGTTATCCAGAAGTACGTAACGCATTGAATTTGTTAGGTAAATTTACCGAAGCAAAACTGACTGGAACTGGAAGTTGTGTGTTTGGGGGCTTCCCAAGCAAAGCTGAAGCTGATAAAGTCTCGGCCCTTCTTACAGAGACCCTTACAGGGTTTGTCGCTAAAGGAAGCAACGTTTCGATGTTGCATCGCAAGCTGCAAAGTCTGCTCTAAAGGAACCGGGTACCAGGTACTCGAAGCAACAGATACAGGGGCGTCGCCAAGCGGTAAGGCAGCAGGTTTTGATCCTGCCATGCGTTGGTTCGAATCCAGCCGCCCCTGCCATTTTCCTATACTCATCCAGGTATACCCTCAGCCTTCAGGTACTGCGCGTGTCCAAGATGATGGTCTTTACGGGGAACGCTAACCCCGATCTGGCTCGGCGTGTCGTACGTCAGCTGCATATCCCTCTCGGTGACATCTCTGTTGGAAAATTTTCCGACGGCGAAATTACTGCCGAGATCAATGAAAATGTCCGCGGTAAAGACGTCTTCATTATTCAGCCGACTTGCGCTCCGACCAACGATAACCTGATGGAACTCGTCGTGATGGCTGATGCCTTCCGTCGCTCCTCAGCCACTCGTATCACTGCTGTTATTCCTTATTTTGGTTATGCCCGTCAGGATCGCCGTCCGCGTTCCGCACGTGTGGCTATCAGCGCGAAAGTTGTCGCTGACATGCTTACCGTAGTCGGCATTGACCGTGTTCTCACGGTTGATCTGCATGCTGACCAGATTCAGGGTTTCTTCGATATTCCGGTAGATAACATCTACGGCTCCCCAGTTCTGGTGGATGACATCGAAGATCAGCGTTTCGAAAACCTGATGATCGTGTCCCCGGACATTGGTGGCGTCGTGCGTGCACGTGCCGTGGCCAAGTCCCTGGGCGTGGACCTCGGGATCATCGACAAGCGTCGTGAGAAAGCCAATCACTCTGAAGTGATGCATATCATCGGCGATGTCGAAGGACGCACCTGCATTCTGGTCGATGACATGGTCGATACCGCCGGCACTCTGTGCCACGCGGCGAAGGCCCTGAAAGAGCATGGCGCAGCCAAGGTCTTTGCCTACTGCACACACCCTGTGCTGTCGGGTCGGGCCATCGAGAACATCGAAAATTCCATGCTGGACGAGCTGGTGGTGACTAACACCATCCCGCTGTCCGCTGCAGCACAAGCCTGTGCGCGTATCCGCCAACTGGATATCGCCCCGGTAGTTGCCGAAGCGGTTCGCCGCATCAGCAACGAAGAATCGATCAGCGCGATGTTCCGCTAAGGGCTTGCCCTGGCAGAACATCCCGATGACGAAAAGCGCCCCGTCCCAACCTCTGTTGGGACGGGGCTTTTTTGCCCATATCGCCTTTAGCGCTGGTCGCAAACGCTGGGGCGAATGTGGTTATTTTGGAGATACAACATGAACGATTTTACTCTGAATGCTGAAGTGCGTTCCGACCTGGGGAAAGGTGCGAGCCGCCGCCTGCGTCGTCTCGCAAGCCTGGTTCCAGCTGTAGTTTACGGTGGCGACAAAGCCCCTGAATCCATCAGCATGCTGGCCAAAGAAGTGGCCAAGCTGCTGGAAAACGAAGCTGCCTACAGCCACATCATCGAACTGAACGTCGGTGGCACCAAGCAGAGCGTTGTGATCAAGGCCCTGCAACGTCACCCGGCCAAAGGCCACGTGATGCACGCTGACTTCGTTCGCGTGATCGCCGGTCAGAAACTGACCGCCATGGTTCCAGTGCACCTGATCAACGAAGCAGCACCGATCAAGAAAGGCGGCGAGATCTTCCGCGCAGCTACCGAGATCGAAGTTTCCTGCCTGCCGAAAGACCTGCCTGAGTTCATCGAAGTCGACATGGCTGCGACTGACATCGGCACCGTGATCCACCTGTCCAACCTCAACGCTCCTAAAGGCGTTGAGTTTGTTGCTCTGGCACACGGCAACGACCTGGCTGTTGCCAACGTCTACGCCCCACGTGTTGCTGCTGAGACAGAAGAAGGCGCTGCAGAGTAATTCACTCTGACGCCGGAGTAAGCGGAACACATCGCGGACTGGAACGTAGCGAGAAAGCGGGCGAGAACGCGAAATTTGCCGCAAGGCAAACAAGTTTTTGTCGTCCACTTTCGCCGTAGCACCGGTTGCGGCGATGTTATCCATCACTCCAAAGAAGGGCCCCTATCGTGACTGCCATCAAACTGATCGTTGGCCTGGGTAATCCAGGCGCCGAATACGAACAGACCCGGCATAACGCAGGGGCCCTTTTTGTTGAGCGCATCGCCGAGAAACAAGGAATCAACCTTGTCGCCGATCGCAAATATTTCGGCCTGACCGGGCGCTTCAGTCACCAGGGTCAGGACATTCGTCTGTTGATTCCCACCACCTACATGAACCGTAGCGGCCAAGCCGTGGCGGCACTTGCCGGCTTCTTCCGCATCAAGCCGGAAGAAATCTTGGTGGCCCACGACGAACTCGACTTGCCACCCGGCGTTGCCAAACTCAAGACCGGCGGCGGGCATGGCGGGCACAACGGACTGCGGGACATCATCGCGCAGCTCGGTAATCAGAATACCTTTCACCGTCTGCGGCTCGGCATTGGCCACCCGGGCGTTGCCAGTATGGTTTCAAACTTTGTCCTGGGTCGTGCGCCTCGCGCCGAACAGGAAAAACTCGATGCCAGCATCGATTTTGCCCTCGGCGTGCTGCCGGATATCTTCGCCGGGGAATGGAACCGTGCGATGAAAAACCTGCACAGCCAGAAGGCCTGACTCTTATCCGAGGGGAAACACCATGGGATTCAATTGCGGCATCGTCGGCCTGCCTAACGTCGGCAAGTCCACCCTGTTCAACGCCCTGACCAAATCCGGGATCGCGGCCGAGAACTTCCCCTTCTGCACCATCGAGCCCAACACCGGCATCGTGCCAATGCCCGATCCGCGCCTGGACGCCCTGGCCGCCATCGTGGTGCCGGAGCGCGTGCTGCCGACCACCATGGAGTTCGTCGACATCGCCGGCCTGGTAGCCGGTGCCTCGAAAGGTGAGGGCCTGGGTAACAAGTTCCTGGCCAACATCCGCGAAACCGATGCCATCGCCCACGTGGTCCGCTGCTTCGAAGACGACAACGTGATCCACGTGTCCAATAGCGTTGATCCCAAGCGCGACATCGAGATCATCGACCTGGAACTGATCTTCGCCGACCTCGACAGCTGCGAGAAGCAACTGCAGAAGGTCACGCGTAACGCCAAGGGCGGCGACAAGGATGCAGTGGCGCAGAAAGCCCTGCTGGAACAACTGATCGCCCACTTCACCGAAGGCAAACCGGCTCGCAGCCTGATGAAGGACATGAACGCCGACGAGAAGGCGATCATCCGCGGTTTCCACCTGCTGACCACCAAGCCGGTGATGTACATCGCCAACGTCGCTGAAGACGGTTTCGAGAACAACCCGCTGCTGGACGTGGTCAAGGCCATCGCCGAAGAAGAAGGCGCGATCGTGGTGCCGGTGTGCAACAAGATCGAAGCGGAAATCGCCGAGCTCGATGACGGCGAAGAAAAGGACATGTTCCTCGAGGCCCTGGGCCTGGAAGAGCCAGGCCTGAACCGGGTGATCCGCGCCGGCTACGAAATGCTCAACCTGCAGACCTACTTCACCGCCGGGGTGAAGGAAGTTCGCGCCTGGACCGTACGCGTGGGCGCCACCGCGCCGCAAGCCGCTGCCGTGATCCACACCGACTTCGAAAAAGGCTTTATCCGTGCCGAAGTCATTGCCTACGACGACTTCATCCAGTTCAAGGGTGAAGCCGGCGCCAAGGAAGCCGGTAAATGGCGCCTGGAAGGCAAGGAGTACATCGTCAAGGATGGCGACGTGATGCACTTCCGCTTCAACGTCTAACCCGCTGTCGGTTCGACCCGAACGACAACGGACACCAGAACCCCCGTGCATCATCAGGATGCACGGGGGTTCTGTTTTTCACGGCCACATATTTTTCAAGGGCAGCCTGCGCCCCATCCCGCCGAGACAAGAGCAAGCACGCCTTTACTGCAGCGCCCGACTGAAAGCGGGCTGGCACTCAAGGCACGACATAACAGATAAGTAATTTGCCTGCGATGCTGGTGCAAGGCAGCGTTACGTATCCTTGTGCCCGAATATCAGTTCAGGGTGCGCACATGAGGCCTCAAGTCACCGCGATCCATCGCGACAGCAAAGACGCTTAGGGTCTTTGCATGCCAGATGAACAACCGCTCATCCATGCCCAGTCGCTGGACAGCCGTTCTGCTCAATACTTCCTCGCCAGTGCACGTTGTGCGTCGTTCAAACAAGCGGCTCGCAGCCTGAACATCAGTGCATCGGTCCTGCGTAAGAAACTGCTGGCGCTGGAACAGCGTATCGGTACGCCTCTGTTTCTCTACCAGGACAACAGCCTGAGCCTGACCCTTGTGGGCAAGCGATTGCAGGCAGCGCTCGCCAGTCGCCAGGAGGGGTTGCTGCCTGCCAGGGCCGACAGCACTCGCCAGGGAGTGGTGATTGCTGTCGCGGACATATTGTTGCGAGACATCCTCGCAAGGGACCTGATTGCCTTTCTGCGGCGCAATGCCGCCTCACGACTGGAGCTGATTGCCCTGCATGGCGTGCCCTCGGCCAAGGCCGACATCATGCTGTGGCTGGCCGATCCGGGAAGCCCCCGACCGGACCCCGGCTTCGCCACCACCCAGCCGATCTGCCTGACCCGGATCCGCTATTCGGCCCATGTTGCCAAGCGCTATGTCGCCAAGCCGGCGATGCCTCGACGCATGGAACAGCTGGATGACTACATGCTGGTCCAGGTCAGCAGCCACATGGGCATGCCCGCCCTCGAACCCTGGAACCGGCTGATACGTCGCAGGGCAAACGGCGTGGCACAGACCAGTGATCCGCAGCTGGCCCTGGAGCTGATCAGGAACAGTGCCTGCATCGGCTTGCTGCCCGATTACATCGCCCAGCTGGACAAGACCCTGGTTCCTCTGCCGCAGCTGTTCGATGCCAGCATGCAGCAGTACGCCTGGCTCAGTACCCATGCCCAAGCCGCCGAGCGCGCAGAGGTCAAGGTGCTGGTGGCGCTGATTCAACACGCCTTTGCTAGTCGCAGCGAGTGGTTTACCCCCCAAAACAGCTGAGCCCTCCACGCCTGATACCACGAAAGATGTCTGCTCCCACGCCGTATCAGCCTCTCGATACGGCTTTGTTGCAGGAGCCTGGTGTTGCAGATTCACCCTGAAAGAGCCCGGATACAGCAGCCGTTAATTTTTTCCTTCATGTTCCCGACATATTTCCCCCGCCCTGCCCGCCACCGGCCTGGAGCGCTGCACCCCTTGAAAATCCTGGGCCGGCCAAGGCCCCGAGAGGGTTCACGGGCCGCTGCAATAAAACCGTAATTCGAATGAACAAAAACCTTCATGTGCCCTGACAACTATCCGCCCAGCCGGCCTGCGCACCTGCAGGCACGGCCACCCAAGACATAACGAGAAACGGACAGGAGAGCAGTATGTCGGTCAGAACAACCAGGGCCCCACAGGGCTGCGCAATGCTTTTCAGCCTGCTGAGCGTGGCCATGCCCCTCACCAGCCATGCCGGCACAGTCACCACCGACGGTGCGGACATTGTCGTGAAAACCAAGGGCGGCCTTGAAGTGGCCACCACCGACCAAGCCTTCAGCTTCAAGCTGGGTGGGCGCCTGCAGGCGGACTACGGCCGCTTCGATGGCTACTACACGCGCAACGGCGATACTGCGGACGCCGCCTACTTTCGCCGCGCCTACCTGGAGTTCGGCGGCACCGTCTACCGAGACTGGAAATACCAGATCAACTACGACCTCTCACGCAACGTCGGCAATGACAGCACCGGCTATTTCGACGAAGCGGCCGTGACCTACACCGGTTTCAATCCGCTGAACCTGAAGATCGGCCGCTTCTACACCGACTTCGGCCTGGAAAAGGCCACCAGTTCCAAGTGGGTGACGGCGCTGGAGCGCAACCTCTCCTATGACACTGCCGAATGGGTGAATGACAACAGCGGCATGGGCGTGCAGGCCAACAGCGTGGTGGGCAACCTGGCCTATCTGTCCGCCAGCGTGTTCAGCGAGAACAACAACGACACCGATGGCGACAGCGTCAAGCGCTACAACCTGCGTGGTGTCTTCGCGCCCTGGCACGCGCCGGGTAACGTCCTGCACCTGGGGCTGCAATACGCTTACCGGGATCTCAAGGACAGCGCCGTCGATACCCGCATCCGCTCACGCATGGGCGTGCGTGGCGTCGAGACCAATGGCGGCAACAGTGCCGGCAGCAACGGTAACCGTGGCGTATTCGGCGGAGCCACTGCCCAGTCCGGGTTGTGGAAAGACGATTCAGTCTGGGGACTGGAGGGCGCCTGGGCGATCCAGGCGTTTTCCATCCAGGCCGAATACCTGCGACGTACCCTCAAGGCCGATAGCGCCGCCAATGACCTCAAGGCCTCGGGCTATTACACCCAACTGGCCTATACCCTCACCGGCGAGCCGCGGATCTACAAGCTCGATGGCGCCAAGTTCGACACAATCAAGCCCCAGAACAAAGCGCTCGGCGCCTGGGAACTGTTCTATCGCTATGACGCCATGCAGGTCGAGGACGACAATCTGGTAGCCAGCAGCGCGTTGCGCCAGGTGGGTGACGCCGAGGGCAAGACCCACACCCTGGGGGTCAACTGGTACGCCAACGAAGCCCTGAAACTCAGTGCCAACTACATCAGGGCGAACACCGACAACATCAGCAACGCAGTCGGTGACGACTCCGGGCAGGGCCTGGTGATGCGCATGCAATACGTGTTCTAGCAACCTCGCCGCTGCGTCGCCAGCAAGACGACGCACTGTCACAGGAGGCCCCTCTGGAACTCTTGCAAACCAGCCCGCGGGGGCCTCAAGTTTCCATTCGTCACACCTTCAACCCCGTTGCCTGGCAACGGGGTCCTGGCGCACCTCAGAAGTAGGTGGTCGCCCCCGCGAAGAACGCCCGTCCGGGCACATAGAAGTTGGTCGATCCGTCCCGCAGGTCCTTATCCATCAAGTTCTGCACACCACCGTTCAAGGTCAGCCACTTGGTTAACGCCAAGTTCGCCGTCAGGTCGTAGGTGGTATAGGACTGCACGAAATCATTGCCCATGCCCCGCTGCTTGCCGACGTGCTGCGCCGACAACTCAGTGCTCAAACGGTCGTTGACCTGCCAGTCCAGTGCACTGAACAACGACAACTTGGGCGCGCTGATCAGCTCTTCGCCAGTGGACAGGTTCTTGCTCTCGAGCATGTAAGTGGCATTGGTCCGCCAAGATACGGACTCACCCAGCGGCACCCGGGTGGAGCCTTCCCAGCCACGGGTACGCGCCTTGTCGACGTTTTCCAGCATGGTCCACCAGCGGCCCTGATACTTGCCCAGCGGACCGTATTCGATCTTGTCGGTGAAGTCGGTGTGGAAGTAAGTCAGGCCAGCTTCCCAACCGTCATGATCGAACGACACGCCGATTTCCTTGTTGGTGCTGGTTTCCGGCATCAGGTTCGGGTTGCCGGCCATCCAGCAACTGCCCCGGTCATAGCCCAATGGACGCAGCGAACCACATCCCCGGCCACCAGACTCGGTCGCGGCACCTGCACTGCCCTCTTTCAGGCTCGGAGCACGGAAACCCTTGGAAACCCCGCCACGTACGGTCCAGTCCGGGTGCGGGTGATACACCACATAGGCCCGTGGGCTGTTGTGGTTACCATATTTGTCGCTGTGGTCGAAACGGTTGCCCAGGGTCAGGGACAGGTTGTCCAGCAGGAACAGTTCATCCTCGATAAAGGCCGCCGAGTAATCGCCCTTCAAGGTCGAGCCATTGACCGGCGCGCCCTGGTAATCCACCGGTACGGTGCCAAGGGTATTGGTGTTGGTCAGTTCCTCGCGCTTCCATTGCCCGCCCAGCGTCAGGCGCTGATCCACCAGTAGCTCGAAGGGTAGATTGAGGCTGCCCTCGACGATCTTCTCCTCGGAGTTGGCTTTGCCCATATCAAGGTCGTTGCGGTACTTGTTCAGATAGGCATCGAGCTTCGAGGTACCAAAGCTCCAATTGCCGGTGTGGGACAGGATGTAGCTGTCGCGCGTCAGTCGGCTGGGGCCGAAGGCGCCACCAATGGTTTCGTCCCAGTCACCAAAGGTCTTCTTTGATGCCCAGGAGTTTTCGACACCGTGCACCGCCTCGAAGGACAAGCTCTGCTCTTCATTGATCTGCCAGTCCAGCAGAGCATTCACGCTCTGATCCTTTGACCCGCCCGCACCGTCGTCGTACATGAAATCGCCTTGGGCATCGCGCCGCGCCGTGACTTCATCCGCCGCCCGACGCGTAACGTTGGCCCCCAGGCGCAGGCCCAGGGACTCGGTCAATGGCCCCGCCGCATTCACACTGTATTGGGTGGTCTGGCCACGATCGGAGTCCTTGGGCACGGTGATGTTGGTACTGGCCGAGCCGGTCCAGGTCCGCGAGACCTTGCGAGTGATGATGTTGATCACCCCACCCATGGCGTCCGAGCCATACAGCGACGACATCGGGCCGCGAACAATCTCGATGCGCTCGATCATGTTCGGCGAGATCCAGTTCAGGTCCTGACGCGCCAGGTCACGGCGATAGCTCAGGTCAGCGGAGCTGCCGACGCGCTTGCCGTCCACCAGGATCAGCGTGTACTTGTCGTCCAGCCCCCGCAGCTTGATCTTCGACTGTTCGCCCACAGGACCGAAACCACCGGTCACTCCCGGCACCCGACGCAACAGCGTATTGAGGTCGTAGACCGGCTGGCGCTCGATTTCCTCGCGGGTAATGACACTGACACTGGCCGGAGCATCCTTGAGGTCCGTGGCGCCACCGGTGGCGGTGACGAACGCGGTGTCCAATTCAAGCGCTGCAGGGGCAGCCTTGTCACCGGCCTCGCTGGCGTGTAGCACCGGGGCGGCAAGGCTGACACCAGCACTCAACAGCAGGGAATTGAACAGGCAGGAACTGACTTTCATTACACACAATCCTTGTCGATTCAATGCACCCTAGAGGTGCACTAGAAGGGAGAAGGTCCGGAGTGTAATGCTAATGATTAGCATTTATAAATAGATATATTTCAAAACAGATACATTCACGGCAGAGCACTGTTCGTAGATCGACGCGCTAAAACCGTCCCATGAGCACGGACGGTTGCAGCATCAATGCCTCAGCAAACGTCTTCGTAAGGCAGGCCCACATAGTTCTCGGCAATGTTCACCAGGCCCGCTTGGGAGTTGAGGAAATACTCGCGGTCGGCCTGCTGCATCTTGTGATCCCAGGCGTCCTGGTACTCGCCAAAGTCGTGCAGCAGGTTGGTCATGAACCAGCTGAAACGCTCGCCCTTCCAGACTCGGCGCAGTGCCAGCTCGGAATACTTCTCCAGCAGGTCGGTGCGCCCTTCTCGATAAACCTTGACCAGAATGCGGTACAGGTAACACACATCGGAAGCCGCCAGGTTCAGGCCCTTGGCGCCTGTAGGCGGGACGATGTGGGCAGCGTCCCCCACCAGGAACAGCTTGCCGTACTGCATCGGCTCCACCACATAGCTGCGCAGCGGCGCGATACTTTTTTCCAGTGACGGCCCGGTGACCAGGTCATCCGCCACATCCGCCGGCAAGCGCGCCTTGAGCTCGCCCCAGAAGCGCTCATCGGACCAGTCCTCGACCGTGTCGGTCAGCGGCACTTGCAGGTAATAACGGCTGCGAGTCAGGGAACGCTGGCTGCAAAGCACGAAACCGCGTGGGTGCTGGCCATAGATCAGTTCATGGTTGACCGGCGGAGTATCGGACAGCAGCCCCAGCCAACCGAACGGGTACTCGCGCTCATAGTGAGTGAGTACTTCCTCGGGAATGCTCTTGCGCGCAACGCCATGAAAACCATCACAACCGGCAATGTAGTCGCAATCGATGCGGTGAAGCTGGCCGTCCTTTTCATAGGTGATGTAGGGCTGGCCATCCTTCATGCCATGAGGCTGTACGTTGTCTGCCGAGTAAATAATCGGTGCACCGCTGGCAGCACGGGCCGCCATCAGGTCGCGGGTGACTTCAGTCTGGCCGTAGACCATCACCGTCTTGCCGCCGGTCAGTGCCTTGAGGTCGATGCGCACACGCTTGCCACCCATCAACAACTCCACCCCTTCGTGAACCAGGCCCTCAGCGTCCATGCGCTGGGCGACCCCCGCCTCGCGCATCATATCCACGGTGCCTTGCTCCAGGACTCCAGCGCGGATACGACCGAGCACATAGTCCGGGGTCTGACGTTCGACAATCACCGTGTCGATGCCAGCCTTGTGCAACAGCTGGCCGAGTAGCAGACCCGAAGGTCCGGCGCCGATAATCGCAACCTGAGTTTTCATTGTTGTCGTCTCATGAGGGCATTCCAGTCACCCGGTGGGCGAAGGCTGGAAATTATGGTTATTGTTGTACCCCTGCATTTTTACCGACAAAAATTAGAAAAAATGGTGATTAACCGGCGTAAAAATGCACTTTTGAAAACAGCGTTCGATTATCGAGCACTCTGCCCGTACTGATCCGAAGGGTCGCTTCCCATGAAAACCAGCCGCTCCAGCATCCCCGTGTTCAAGCTCTATGGCGAAAACCAGGCCTGGCCGACACCGGACCTGCTGCACTGCGAATCCATCCCCAAGCGCAGCAGCCTGCACCATTGGGAGATCAAGCCGCACCGCCACGCCGACCTCTACCAACTGCTGTATGTGCAACGGGGCCAGGCCCTCGTGGAGGTCGAGGGGCGTCGCCAGGAAGTGCGCGAGGCGTCAATCCAGGTGGTCCCACCATTAATGGTCCACGGCTTCCAGTTTTCCGAGAACATCGAAGGGTATGTGCTGACTCTTGGGGCGCCACTGGTGGCGCAACTGGAAACGCAATTGGGCGCCCCCCTGGCGGTGCTCGCATCTTCCGGCTGCTACCCGGTGGGCCGCGACCGGCTCAGCCTCAACACCTTGTTCAAGGCACTGCTGGACGAATACGAAGGCAGCGCATCGACCCGGGACCTGTTGTTGCATTCGCTGGTCAACGTGCTGGTGGTATGGATCAGTCGTCGTGGCCAGCAGAACACCCCGCCGAGCAACCGCAGTGAGCGCAACCAGCAATTGCTGGGGCACTTCATCAAGCTGGTGGAACAGCACTATCAGGAGCATCCCACGGTGGAGTCCCTGGCTCACCGCATCGGCCTGTCCAGCGTGCACCTCAATACCCTGTGCCGGGAACTGGCCGGGCAGACTGCGCTGCAGATCCTCCACCAGCGCCTGATGCTGGAAGCCAAGCGCGGCCTGATCTACACCAACATCAGCATCAGCCAGCTGTCGGACAACCTGGGCTTCAGCGATCCCACCTACTTCTCGCGCTTCTTCAAACGCCTCAGCGGCCAATCGCCCAATCACTTCCGACAGGGCACCGGGCACGCCACGCCGGGCGACTGAGCTACCACGAGTTTTATGCAAACAGCCGATTTCTCTTAACAAATCTCGCCACGAAGCGATCCCACACGCGCCACCAGGCACTGCCAGCGAAGGCTATCAACATGATTTAAAAGGGAAAGATAGAAAACGAGCGGTTGGCACACTAGTTGAAATGTTCTGCCCGCACTCCTGGATCCACGTCCAGCGAGTGCCCCCATAACAATAAGGCAGACCTTCTCATGCATCAGAATTCCTTGCGCCTGCGCGCCCTTGCTCTCACCTCCAGCCTGCTGCTGAGCGGCCACGCTTCCTGGGTCCAGGCCAGCGAAGGCGGCGTTTCTTCCTGGCCCATGGGCATCGAGCTCTACGGGATGGGCATCCTGCCACCGCCCGGGACCTACGCTCAGGTATTCGTCGGCAACTACCTCGCCGACAGCCTGCGAGACAATGGCGGACACCAGGCGGCGGCCATCGACCTGCGCGTCACCAGCGTGGTGCCGCGCCTGGTCTGGGTTACCGAACAGCAGGTGCTGGGGGGCAATCTCGGCTTCCACGCCTTGCTGCCCCTCAACGACATGCGCCTGAACCTCAAGAACGGCCCCCATGAGCAAAAGCGCGGTATCGGAGACGCCCACCTCGGCCCGGTGCTGGGCTTTCATCACAGCGACAAGTTCCACAGCGCCCTGGGAGTCGACTTTGTGCTGCCCACCGGCGGTGAATACGACAAGCACGACCTGATCAACCTGGGGAACAACTACTACACGGTGCAGGCGGTCTATGCCATGACCTACACCGACCCCGCCGGACTCAACGCCGACGTGCGCCTGATGCACGACTACAACTTCGAAAACCGCGCCACCCATTATCAGTCCGGGCGCGAGTTGCATGCCGACTACAGCCTCGGCTGGGGGCTGGACAACGGTTGGGTGATCGGCGTCGGCGGGCACGCCTATCAACAGATCAGCGACGACCAGTGCAGCGTTGCCAACTGCGCGGCCGCAGCCCTGGTGCAAGCCCGCGACGGCAACCGCGGACGCTCCTTCGCCATCGGTCCCGCGCTGCAATACACCAGCAGGAACGGCTGGTCGCTGAGCGCCAAATGGCAGGACGAATCGGGGGTACGCAACCGCGCTGAAGGCCAGGCCTACTGGCTGAAGTTCACCACTGCACTCTAGCCCGCGGCCAGCGGCGCAACCTTGCCCCGATGCGGGCGAGGTGCCCGCTCAACGGCCTTTGAGGCGATAGCTGACCTGGGCCCGGCTCATGCCAAGCATCTGTGCAGCTGCCGTGATATTGCCAGCGGAGCGCTCCAGCGCCAGACGCACCAACCGCAACTCGATCTCCTCCAGTGACGTACCCAGGGCCGGCGCCCGCCCAGAGAGAAAGGCCTGCAGGCTGGCCAGCTCGGGTTCCTCGACCGGCGCTTGATCCGTCTTGGCCGACGCAACCACCGGCGCCGCTTCATTCCGCATCGGCGGCGCCGACAGACGCCCTTCAGCGGTCAGTCCAATCGCCATCCCCGCCAGCGGCGTCCCCGCCTCGCTGAGGTGCACCACATCCATGACCTCACCTTCGCCGGCCGCGATCACCCCACGCTCGATAAGGTTCTGCAATTCACGAATATTGCCGGGGAAGCGATAAGTCAGCAGCGCATTCACCAGCCGCGTGCTGAAGCCTGCCAGTTGCCGTCCATGGCGCAGGCTGAAGCGGTGCAGGAAGTAACTCATCAGCAGTGGAATGTCTTCACGCCGTTCACGCAGGGGCGGCAGGTGAATGGGAAACACATTCAAGCGATAGAACAGATCCTCGCGAAAACGCCCGGCCTCGACCTCGCGTCGCAGATCGAGGTTGGTCGCGGCGATCACCCGTACATCCACCTGCAGCGACTCAGTACCACCGACTCGCTCGATCTCGCCCTCCTGCAGGGCCCGCAGGATCTTGCTCTGGGCGCTGAGGCTGAGGGTGGCGATTTCATCGAGAAACAAGGTGCCACCGTGGGCCCGCTCAAAGCGCCCGGGACGCGAGCGGTCGGCGCCAGTAAAAGCCCCCCGCTCCACCCCGAACAGTTCGGCCTCCACCAGGTTTTCCGGCAGGGTCGCGCAGTTCAGCGCCACCAACGGCTGATGCTGACGGGCGCTGGCCTGATGCAGATTGCGTGCAAACAGCTCCTTGCCCACCCCCGACTCCCCGGTCAGCAGCACTGTCGCCTGGGTCGGCGCCACCCGTTGCAGCAACTGGCTGGCCGCCACAAAGGCGGCAGAGATCCCCACCAACTGCTTGTCACCCGCCGGCGCGTCCAGCTCGGCGACCGTGGTCTCGCCCTTCGAGACATAGGCACTGCGGCTAAGGAAATCACCGGCGTCCAGGTACATCAGGTCGACATCAATGTCGTCCCACTGCTGGGCCGGCTTGCCGACAATACGACAGGCCGCCTGTCCCATCGACCGGCACTCCAGCTCGCGGAACACCACCAGCCGCCCCAGCAATGACGAGGCGTAGCCACTGGCGTAGCCGATCTCCATCCAGCACGCCGGCTCGCCCCCCAGGCCATAAGCGGCGATGTGCTCATCGTCCTCCAGGGAGTTGTGCCACAGAAACTCCGAATAGAAATGCCCGATGCTGGAGTCGATTTCGAAACGCACCACCTCGACATTGACCATGCCTTCAAGCATGTGCAGACGTGGCCCGGCACTGTAGAGACTGGCGTGATCACCTTCCGGCCACTGCTCGCTGACCTGGGCCGCATCCCGGGCGCCCGCCTGCCAGCCGATACGGGTGATCAGTCCGCGGGCCTTGTCGAAACCCAGCGCCTCGATCAACTCGCGTCGGATGGCGCCGAACGCCGCCCCCTGCATCAGCAGCATCCGCTGTCCGCACAACCAGATGCTGCCGTCCTGAGGAGCAAAGGCCACCGTCTCTGCCAGTTGCGCGGCCGAGGGCAGGCCGCTGACCTCGAACTGGCTGGTGCGATCGACGATCAAGCGCTTGTGTCGGCCCAGCACCTGCTTGAGAAAGTCTTCATCCACAGAACGAACGGGCTTGCTGGAAGGAGAACGAGTCATGGGCAGGCAACCGGCAGCTCAGGGAGCTTGCAGTATGCCCCGGCGCTATACCGGGTCAATCGTCATCCCTGTCCCCCACGGGCTCACCGCTGATTCTGGCCGGTAACCGCACAGTATCCACAACCATGCTGGCGCGCCGAGCTTTCGACAGGGCTACGACTTCTCTGCATAAATTTCCGCAGCCCGCGCTGTAGCGCTCACTCAAACACTGCATAAAAATCGAAAATAATTAATAACTAATTGTTTTTAAACAATATTTTCATGAAAAAACCATCTGGCACGATAGTTGTTATGCACAGGCAGATGCTCATCCATAACAAAAGAACAGGTGACCTTGCCATGCCCTCCGCCCACCTTGCGCCCGCTCTTCCCTGCACCTTGCCGCCCCATAAGCGCCTGCGTTGCTCCGTTCGGCTCATCCAGAACCTTGCCGCACTCGGCTGACATGCCGCTGTAGCGGTAATCGCCTCACACCCTCCCGCGCCATCGGCTTGACTGCCGAACGCCGAGCTATGGCCACGAACAAGAGAAACCCCATGACCCTGACTCGACCTGCCTATCAACACCTCGAACTGCAACCTCTCGCCGGACAATGGCGAGCCGGCAGCAGCGGCCGTCCGCTCCGCGTATTCGACCCCTTCACCCAGGAATGCCTGCTGCAGATCAGCCTGGCCAATCGTCAGGACCTCGATGCGGCTTATGCCGGAGCCCAACAGGCCCAGGTGCAATGGGCCGCCAACGGGCCGGCGGAACGAGGCCAAGTGCTGCTCAACGCCGCACGGATCTTCGATGAGCGCCGCGAAGAGATCATCGACTGGCTAATCCGCGAGTCCGGCAGCACGCGGATCAAGGCGCAGATCGAATGGGGCGCTGCCCGCGCCATCATCGTTGAATCGGCCAGCCTGCCCAGCCGGGTACACGGACGGATTGTCGCCTCCAACATTCCCGGCAAGGAAAGCCGCGTCTACCGCAAGCCGCTGGGGGTCATCGGAGTCATCAGCCCATGGAATTTCCCCCTGCACCTGAGCGCCCGCTCCCTGGCTCCGGCCCTGGCCCTGGGCAACGCGGTGGTGATCAAGCCGGCCAGCGACACCCCGGTGACCGGCGGCCTGCTGCTGGCACGGATTTTCGAGGAGGCGGGCCTGCCCGCCGGGGTCCTCAGCGTGGTGGTCGGCGCCGGAGCGGAGATCGGCGATGCCTTTGTCGAGCACCCGGTCCCGGCGTTCATTTCCTTTACCGGCTCGACCCAGGTCGGCCGCAACATCGGGCGCATTGCCAGCGGCGGCGAGCACCTCAAGCACGTAGCCCTGGAGCTGGGCGGCAATAGCCCGTTCGTGGTCCTGGCCGACGCTGATGTCGAACAAGCGGTGAACGCCGCCGTAGTGGGCAAGTTCCTGCATCAGGGGCAGATCTGCATGGCGATCAATCGCATCATCGTCGAGCAACCGCTGCTGCAGGCCTTCACCCAACGCTTTGTCGAACGGGTCAAAGCGCTGCCCTACGGCGACCCGAGCCTGGCCGCCACCGTGGTCGGCCCGGTGATCAACAGCAAACAACTGGCCGGCCTGCAAGACAAGATCAGCCTGGCCCTGGCCGAAGGCGCGACCTTGCTGCTGGGGAGCGCCGCCTTGGGCAATGTCCTGCCTCCCCATGTGTTCGGCAACGTCAGCGCCGACATGGAGATCGCCCGGGAGGAAATCTTCGGCCCACTGGTGGGCATCCAGTGCGCGCGGGATGCCGAGCACGCCCTGGAACTGGCCAATGCCAGTGAATATGGCCTGTCCAGCGCCGTGTTCAGCGCCAGCCTGGAACGCGGCGCACAGTTCGCCCAGCGCCTGCATGCCGGCATGAGTCACGTCAACGACATGCCGGTCAACGACGAGCCCAACGCGCCCTTTGGTGGTGAGAAGAACTCTGGCCTGGGCCGCTTCAACGGCGACTGGGCAATCGACGAGTTCACCACCGACCACTGGATCACCCTGCAACACGCACCGCGCCCCTACCCCTTCTGACCCAGGCGCTCATCAACCGATCCATCCATAACAATACGGAGTACGCAATGTCCTCGCTCCTCAACAGCTCAGCTGTGAAACGGACCCTTGCCCTGTGCCTGGCACTGCCCTTGGCGATGCTTGCCGGACAGGCCGCCGCCGATGGCGACGGCGTCTGGAAAAATGGTGAAAACGTCTACGCCAAGGTCTGCGGCCACTGCCATGAACACAACGTCGGACCGCTGATCAAGGGCCGCCAATTGCCAGCGCCCTACATCACTGCGGTAGTGCGCAACGGCTTTCGGGCGATGCCGGCCTTCCCGGCCTCCTTCATCGACGACAACGCCTTGCAGCAAGTCGCCGACTACATATCCAAGGCACCGGCTGCGGCTGCCCAACCTTGAGGAGATGCGCATGAACATTGAACGTCGCTCGCTGCTCAAGGGCATGGCCCTGGGCGGCCTGGCCAGCGTCACGGTAACCGGCTCCGGCCTGAGCCTGGCCAACAGCGTGCTGGGCTCGCCGTCAGGCAAGGTGCTGCCGACCCTGGCCCTGGTCAGCACCGCCGTCGCCGACTCAGCCTTCGTCCAGGGGATCAACGCCAGCTCGGTGGCGCGCCAGATCAGCGTGCAACGCTGCGAGGGCAACCTCGACTTCATCCTGGCACTGCAACAGCGCCTGGGCAGCGGCCAGCCGCAACGCATCATCGGCCTGCTGGACGATGCCAGCGCGGCGCTGGTGCTCGACCAGGCCCGCAGCGCCGGAGCGCGGTTGCAATGGCTCGGCCAGCACCACAGCGATGCCCGCACCTCGCGCCACCAACTGCTCAGCGCCGAGGCCGCCAATGGCTGCGCCCTGCAACTGGGCCTGCAACTGAACGCCTGTGGCGCCGGTTTCAGCCTCAGTGAACAACGCCTGCTGGCACAACCCGCGTTCCAGGCCAGCGCCCGGGCCCGCGACCCGCGCAGTGCCGAACAATGGGCGGCCACCCTGGGCTACAACCTGGCCCAACTGGCCCGCGGCACACTCGGCGAAGCGCCTTTGGCGAGCCCTCGGGCCACCCCGCTGAGCGGCCATTTCGTTTCGTTCTCGATTGAGGCTTGAAGGAGCTGATCCAATGACTGAGCAAACCCAGAAGCCACTGCTGCCAAGGGGCGTGAACGCCGCCCATTTCCAGAAAGCCATCGCCCAGTTCCGCGCCCTGCTGGGTGACGAGAACGTGCTGGTCAAGGACGACCAGCTGGTGCCCTACAGCAAGATCATGATCGCCGTGGACACCGCCGAGCACATGCCTTCCGCGGCGGTTACCGCCACCAGCGTCGAGCAGGTGCAAGGGGTGGTGAAGATCTGCAACGAGCACAAGATTCCGCTCTGGACCATCTCCACCGGACGCAACTTCGGCTACGGCTCGGCAGCTCCCGGCCAGCGCGGCCAGGTGATTCTCGACCTGAAGAAAATGAACAAGATCCTCCACGTCGACCCAGAGCTGTGCACCGCGCTGGTGGAGCCCGGGGTGACCTACCAGCAGCTGTACGACTACATACAGGAAAACAACCTGCCGCTGATGCTGTCCTTCTCGGCGCCGTCGGCCATCGCTGGGCCCTTGGGCAACACCATGGACCGCGGCGTGGGCTACACCCCCTATGGCGAGCACTTCCTGATGCAATGCGGCATGGAGGTGGTGCTGGCCAACGGTGACATCTATCGCACCGGCATGGGCGGGGTCAAAGGCGACAACGCCTGGCAGGTGTTCAAATGGGGTTACGGCCCGACCCTGGATGGCATGTTCACCCAGGCCAACTACGGCATCTGTACCAAGATGGGCTTCTGGCTGATGCCCAAGCCGCCGGTGTTCAAGCCGTTCGAGATCAAGTTCGAGAACGAGTCGGACATCGCCGAGATCGTCGAATTCATCCGCCCCTTGCGCATCGCCCAGGTGATTCCCAACTCGGTGGTGATCGCCGGGGTACTGTGGGAAGCCGCCACCTGCAACACTCGCCGCGCCGACTACACCCGTGAGCCGGGGGCCACTTCGGAGGCCATCCTCAAGCAGATCCAGAAGGACAAGGACCTCGGCGCCTGGAACGTCTACGCCGCCCTGTACGGCACCCAGGAGCAAGTGGACGTCAACTGGAAGATCGTCACCCAGGCCCTCAAGGCGCTGGGCAAGGGACGCATGGTCACCCAGGAACAAGCCGGCTCCACGCAACCCTTCCTGTACCGCTCGCAACTGATGTCCGGAGTACCCAACCTGCAGGAGTTCGGCCTGTACAACTGGCGCGGCGGCGGTGGCTCGATGTGGTTCGCTCCGGTGAGCCAGGCCCGGGGCAGCGAGTGCAACAAGCAACAGGCACTGGCCAAGAAGATCCTCAACAAACATGGCTTGGATTATGTGGGCGAATTCATCGTCGGCTGGCGCGACATGCACCACGTCATCGACGTGCTGTACGACCGCAGCAACCCGGAGGAAACCCTGCGGGCCAACGCCTGCTTCGCCGAACTGCTGGATGTGTTCGAGGAGCAAGGCTATGCGGTGTACCGGGTCAACACGGCCTTCCAGGAACGGGTGGCGCAGAGCTACGGCCCGGTCAAGCGCAAGGTCGAGCACGCGATCAAGCGTGCCCTGGACCCGAACAACATCCTCGCTCCAGGCAAGTCCGGGATCGACCTGGCCAACCCGTTCTAGGCACCAGACCCGCGTCGAGGTCAGCAGGAGCAAGACACAGGCACAACCGCACGACGTTCAGAAGCGCTGAAACAACAACGCCCGAGGCACTCTGCCCCGGGCGTTTTTTGCTCACGGCTGACAGGGGTCTCAGGCCTTTTTGCTTCGCGGCAGGAAGATCGCCAACACCCCGAACAACGGCAGGAACGAGCACAGGTAGTACACGTACTCGATGCCATGAATGTCCGCCAGATGCCCCAGCAGCGCTGCGCCGATCCCGCCAAAACCGAACATCAGGCCGAAGAACACGCCAGCGATCATGCCGACATTGCCCGGCACCAATTCCTGGGCATAGACCACGATGGCGGAGAACGCCGAGGCCAGGATAAAACCGATCACCACACTGAGGACACTGGTCCAGAACAGGTCCACATGGGGCAGCAGCAGGGTGAACGGCGCAACACCAAGGATCGAGAACCAGATCACCGCCTTGCGGCCGATCTTGTCGCCGATGGGCCCACCGAAGAAGGTCCCGGCCGCCACCGCGCCGAGGAAAAGGAACAGGTGCAATTGCGAGCTGGCCACCGACAGGTCGAACTTCTCGATCAGGTAGAAGGTGAAGTAGCTGGTGAAGCTGGCCATGTAGAAATACTTGGAAAACACCAGCAACCCGAGGACCACCAGGGCGCTGATCACCCGGTTCTTCGACAGGCCGTGGGTCGCCGCCTGGCCCTGCTTGAGCTTGTACAGGCGCAGGTGGTTGGCGTACCAGCGGCTGATGGCGTACAGCACCACCAGGGCAAACAGCGCGAACAGCCCGAACCAGGCGACGTTGCCCTGGCCGTAGGGAATGATGATCGCCGCCGCCAGCAAGGGGCCGAACGCGGTGCCGGCGTTACCGCCCACCTGGAAGCTCGACTGCGCCAGGCCATAACGCCCGCCTGAGGCCAGCCGCGCCACCCGCGAGGCTTCCGGGTGAAAGGTCGAGGAACCGACACCAATCAGGCCCGCCGCCAGCAGGATCAAGGCAAAGCTGCCCACCTGGGACATCATCAAGATACCGATCAGGGTGCAGATCATCCCCGCCGGTAGCAGGAACGGCTGGGGCCGCCGATCGGTGTAATAGCCGACCCAGGGTTGCAGCAGCGACGCCGTGAGCTGGAAAGTCAGGGTGATCAGGCCGACCTGGGTGAAGGTCAGGCCGTAGCTGCTCTTGAGCATCGGATAGATCGCTGGCAACACCGCCTGGATCAGGTCGTTGATCAAGTGCGCCAGGGCCACCGCGCCAATGATGCGCAGGACCAGCGGGCTGCTTGGTGAAGCAGGAGAAGCCGTCGTTGCGACAGGCGGGGCGTTACGGGTAGCCATAGAGAGTTTCCGTACAACGAGTGGGTGCACAGGGGCAGGTGCGTCAATGTGCCATTTTTCAATGCAGTGGCGCCATCCCATTAGCTTGCTAACGACCTCAAGCGCCCCTCAGGCAGCCGCTGGCGATCAATCGATAATCCGCGCCTCGGGGAAGTCCGCTTCCAGCTCGGCCTTGAGCCATTGGATAAACCATTCGACATCCGCCGACCATTCATGGTCCGGGGTCAGCACACGATAGCTCTCCAGCTTCACCTGATCCTCCAGCACTCGCACCAGGGTCCCGGCCTTGAGTTCCTCGCGCACCAGCACTTCATTGGCCAGGGCAATGCCTTGGCCGCTTTCGGCCACCGACAAGGCGTGATCGTTGTTCACGTAGATCAAGTCGGACGTGAGGTGGAGATCCAGGCCATTGGCGGCAAACCACATGTTCCACCACTCGCCGTCGTCAAAGTGGATCAGCTCATGCCTGGCCAGGTCCGCCGGTCTACGCATCGGCTCGATGCTGGCCAGGTAGGCCGGAGTACAAATCGGAAACACCCGAGGGCAGATCAGGCTGACCCGAGACTCGGCGTATTGCCCTTCCAGGCCATAGGCAATTCCCAGGTCGCTGGTCTTGGCGTCGACCTCGGTGAAGGTCGAGTTCGGTTCGATGGCGAACTTCAGCCCCGGACGCAGATGCCGCAGCGCCTCCAGGCGCGGCGTCAGCCAGCGCTTGGCAAACCCCGGCACCACCATGATCCGCAACCAGCGCTCGGCGGCCTTGGGTTGCGCCTCACGTCCGGCCTCGATGATCAACTGCAAAGCCGCAGCGATCTTGCGGTGGTATTTCTCCCCCGCCGGGGTCAGGGTCACCCCGCGCGAAGTGCGTTCGAACAACTGCACACCGAGCCAGTCCTCCAACAGCTTCACATGCCGGCCGATGGCTGGCTGGGTCACATGCAGGGCCCTGGACGCTTCGACATAGCTACCCAGGCGGGCCGCAGCATCAAAAGCACGCACTGCGTTCAACGGCGGCAAACGCTGTTCAGCCATGGTTCTGCACGCTCTCTGCTATTAAATTTTTTAACAGCTGGTATGTTAAAATTGATGTTTCGCCCCCGCAACCCCTCACTGATAATCAGCCCCAGCAGAACAACAAAAAACACCTGAGAAGCCCAGAAAATCGGGTTCTCCAGACACCCGAACACATCTCGATCCTGCCCCAAAAAAAACAATATCCATGGCCTGCCAGACAGTTCATGGGGGAATCGGAGGTAAGGCATGAATGCCCTGCATGCGCTGCAAACGCTGGCGGTGTCCGTCCGTTCAGTGCGCAAGGTCTACGGCGATCCACACAGCGGCCCGGTGGCCCTGAAGAACATCGACCTGGACATCCGCGACAACGAATTCTTCACCCTGCTCGGCCCCTCAGGCTGCGGCAAGACCACCCTCCTGCGGATGATCGCCGGGTTCGAATTCCCGACCCAGGGCGAGATCCTCCTCTATGGCGAGAACATCGCCGAGCGGCCGCCCTTCGAGCGCCCGGTGAACACGGTGTTCCAGCACTACGCGCTGTTCCCCCACATGACCCTCGCCGAGAACCTGGCCTTCGGCCTCGAATCCCGGCCCATGGGCCAGGTGCTGAGCAAGGCGCAGATTGCCGAGCGGGTGCGCGAGATGCTGGCCCTGGTGCAGATGGAGCGCTTCGCCGGGCGCAAGCCCAACCAGCTGTCCGGTGGCCAGCAGCAACGCATCGCCCTGGCCCGGGCCCTGGCGCCCCATCCCAAGGTGCTGCTGCTGGATGAACCCCTCTCGGCCCTGGACCTCAAGCTGCGCCAGGCCATGCGCGAGGAACTCAAGACCATCCAGGCCAAGACCGGCATCACCTTCATTTTCGTCACCCATGACCAGGAAGAAGCCCTGACCCTGTCCGACCGCATCGCCGTGTTGTCCGAAGGTGAAGTACAGCAAGTCGGTCGCCCGGAGGAAATCTACGAACAGCCGCGCAATCGCTTCGTCGCCGACTTCATCGGTGAAACCAACTTCATCCAGGCCACCGTCAGCCGCGTCGAAGCGGGCCTGGTCTGGTTCAACGGCCCGGCCTGGCATGCTCTGCCGGCGCAACCGTGCAAGGAAGCCCAGGTCGGCCAGCAGGTCACCCTGTCGGTGCGCCCGGAGCGCCTGCACCTGTGCAGCGACATCGCCGCAGACGCATTGCCGTGCCGCATCGAAACGATGACCTACCTGGGCACCGACCTGCAGTACCAGGTCAGCCTCAGCGACGGTACGCGGCTCACCGTGCGCACCCCCAACAGCGTCGAGCACAACCAGCGCCTGGCCGTGGGCAGCAACGCCGGCCTGGTCTTCGAACGCGGCAGCGCCAGCGTCCTGCTGGATTGAACGGGAGGATTCGCCATGCAAGCCTCATCGATCTCGCAGCACCTGGAACGCCGCAAGGCTTTTCGCAGCTTCCTCGGGGTCAGCCCGGCCCTGGTCACCATCGGCCTGTTCCTGATCGTGCCGATCCTCATCGTCATCGCTTATTCGCTGATGGAAGCCAACCCCTACGGCGGGGTGAACAAGGTATTCAGCAGTGACGCCTACACCTCCCTGCTGTTCGAACGGCAACTGGATGACAGCCTGGCGTTCGCCGACTCCTACCTGCTGATCGCCTTGCGCTCCATCGGCATCGCCGGGTTGACCACGGTGATCACCTTGTTGATCGGTTTCCCGGTGGCGGTGTGGCTGGCCATGCAGCCGGTGCAACGCCGGGGCTTGCTGATCTTCCTGATCACCGTGCCGTTCTGGGCCAACCTGCTGATCCGCACCTACGCCTGGATCCTGCTGCTGCGCAACACCGGAGTGATCAACAACAGCCTGATGGGCCTGGGGGTCATCCACGAGCCACTGCAACTGCTGTACACCGACGGCGCGGTGCTGCTGGGGCTGGTCTACACCTACGCACCCTTCGTGGTGCTGCCGATCTACGCCACCCTGGAAAAAATGGACATCCGCCTGCTGGAAGCGGCCCAGGACCTCTACGCCGGGCGTATTCGTACCCTGCGCAAGGTGGTGCTACCGATCGCCAAGCCGGGGATCTTCGCCGGCGCCATCCTCACCTTCGTGCCGTGCCTGGGGGCCATGATCGCCCCGGAACTGCTGGGCGGCGGGACCAAGATGATGCTCGGCAACCTGATCTTCCGCCAGTTCAGCGATGCGCGTAACTGGCCCTTCGGCGCTGCCCTGTCGCTGGTGCTGATGGCCGCGGTGATGCTGGTACTGACCGTCTACGCCCTGCGCGCCCAGCGCCAGCGCAATGTCCAGGAAGGTGCATGATGATGAACCTGTTCAAACGCACGGGCCTCAGCGTCCAGGACTTTCCCGGCTTCGGCGGCTTCAGTTTCCTGTTCTACCTGTACCTCTATGCGCCGATCCTGGTGCTGGTGGTGTTCTCCTTCAACGCCAACCAGTCAGCCACGGTGTGGAGCGGCTTCAGCCTCGACTGGTACCGCGCCGCGTTCGCCAACCAGGCCCTGCGCCAGGCGGCGGGCAACAGCCTGCTGATCGCCGTGTGCGCCAGCATGGCCGCCACCGCCATCGCTACCCTGGCAGCGCTGGGCACCTCGCGAGGCGCCAAGTTCAAGGGCCTGCAACTGTCCATGGGCGCCATCATGCTGCCCCTGGTGCTGCCGGAAATTGTCGTTGGCGTGGCCACCCTGGCGCTGTTCTCGACCCTGGGCCTGTCCCTGGGCTACGGCAACCTGATCATCGCCCACACGGTGTTCTGCATCCCCTTCGCCTACCTGCCGATTCGCGCCCGCCTCAACGACATGGACCTGTCCCTGGAGCACGCCGCGGCGGACCTGTATGCCGGGCCCTGGCGGACCTTTCGCAAGGTGACCCTGCCGCTGTTGATGCCGGGGATCGTCTCCGGGCTGATGCTGGCCTTCATCGTCTCGCTGGATAACTTCGTGATCTCGATGATGGTCTCCCAGGCCGGCACCACCACCCTGCCGATCTTCATCTTCGGCCTGTTGCGCATGGGCGTGACACCCGACGTCAACGCCGTGTCGACGCTGATCCTCGGCGTCTCGGTGCTGTTCGTCAGCCTCTCTTACCTGCTGAGCAAGAAACACGCTTGAACCTTCCACTGACCTTGGGGAAATGACATGAGCAAGTTGATCGCAAGCCTGGGTGCCTCGTTGCTGCTGAGTCTGCCACTGCTGACACAAGCCGCCGAGAAACTCAACGTAGTGAGCTGGAGCGGCTATTTTTCGCCGGAGATCCTCGCCAAGTTCCAGAAGCAGACCGGTATCGAGGTGACGGTGGACTCCTACGACTCCAACGAGACCCTGCTGGCCAAGCTGAAACAGGGCGGCACCGGTTATGACGTGGCGATCCCGTCCCACCAGTTCATCCCGATCCTGATCAAGGAACAGCTGCTGGAGCGCTTCGACCCGGCCAAGCAGCCCTACTACGCCAGTGTCGTCGACAACCTGAAGCACCCCACCTGGGACCCTGAAGGCGCCTACTCGGTGCCCTTCATCTGGGGTACCACCAGCGTGGTGCTCAACGGCGACCGCTACAAGGGGCCGGCCGATAGCTACAAGGTGCTCTACGAGCCGCCAGCGGAGCTCCAGGGGCGGATCAACATGTTCGACTCGGTGAGCGAAGTGATCGACATGGCCAGCCTGTACCTGAACATCCCGCTGTGCAGCGAAGACCCGAAACAGATGCAGCAGATCCTCGGCCTGCTCAAGGCGCAGAAGCCCTTCGTCAAGACCTACAGCTCCAAGGCCGGGTCGATCCGCGAGAACCTGGCGGCCGGGGAAGTCGATATGTCGATGTTCTGGGGCGGCTCGTCGATGCGCGCCCGGGAGATGAAACCCAGCCTGAAATACCTCTACCCGAAAGAAGGCGTGCTGGCCTGGGTGGACAACATGGTCATCCCCAAGGGCAGCAAGAATCCGGCTAATGCCAGGGCCTTCATCGCCTTCCTCAGCCAGCCTGAGAACGCCGCCATGACCCAGAACTTCCTCAAGCACCAGAGCCCGATCAAGGGCGTCGCACCGTTCCTCGACGCGGCCCTGAAGGACGCCCCGGAGCTGCACATCCCCGAGGGCACCAAGGTGGTCTTCAGCCAGACCTGCGGTGAAGGCGCGATCCGCCTTGCGGACCGCTTGTGGACCAACCTGATGCGCTGAGCTGCGTTGACTTCTGCCGCCCCGGCCTGGATGCCGGGGCGTTTCTAAAGCCGTTTGAAAGGCCCTCCTGCCATGATCGCCAAGCCCCCCAGCGAACTGGTCCTGCTCCAGGCCCATGAACTCGCCGAGCGTATCCGCCTGCGTCAGGTTTCCTGCCGGGAAGTGATGCAGACCTACCTTGCCCACATCGAGCACTACAACCCCCTGGTCAATGCCCTGGTCAGCCTGCAACCGGCCGACAGCCTGCTGGCCCAGGCCGACCAGCGCGACGCCGAACTGGCCCGTGGCGAGTACCGCGGCTGGATGCACGGCCTGCCCCATGCCATCAAGGACCTGTCCCTGACCCGGGGCATCCGCACCACCCTGGGCTCACCGCTGTACCGCGACTTCATCCCCCAGCGCGACGGCATCATGGTGGAACGGATCAGGGCCGCCGGCGCCATTCTGATCGGCAAGAGCAACACCCCGGAGTTTGGCCTCGGCTCCCAGACCTACAACCCGCTGTTTGGCGCCACCGGCTGTGCCTATGACCCGCGCAAGACCGCCGGCGGCAGCAGCGGTGGCGCCGCCGCGGCCCTGGCCCTGCACCTGGTGCCAGTGGCCGACGGCAGCGACATGATGGGTTCGCTGCGCAACCCGGCGGCCTTCAACAACATCTTCGGCTTCCGTCCGTCCCAGGGCCGGGTGCCCTTCGACGACAGTGCCGACCTGTTCATCGACCAACTCGGCTACGAAGGCCCCATGGCCCGCAGCGTGCGCGATGCGGCGCTGCTGCTGTCGGTGCAGGCCGGCGGCGATGCCCGGGCGCCACTGTCCATCGCCGAATCCGGCCAAGGCTTCGCCGCCCCGCTGGAGCGCGACTTCAAAGGTGCACGCCTGGGCTGGCTGGGAGATTTCAACGGCTACCTGCCCATGGAAAAGGGCCTGCTGGCACTTTGCGAAAAGACCTTCGACGACTTCCGCAGCCTGGGTTGCAGCGTTGAACCGGCAACCCCCGACTTCGCCCCGGAACGCCTGTGGAGCAGTTGGCGCACCCTGCGCCACTGGATGGTTGCCGGCTCCCTGGGCAGCGTCTATGCCGATCCGCAGAAGCGTTCACAACTCAAGGCTGAAGCCATCTGGGAAGTGGAGAATGGCCTCAAGCTATCCGCCAACCAGGTGTTTGAAGCCTCGGTGATTCGCAGCGACTGGTATCGGGCTATTTCAAAGCTATTCGAACGTTTCGACTACCTGCTGCTGCCCAGCGCCCAGGTCTTCCCCTTCGACAAGACCGTGCCCTGGCCTCGGAGCATTGAAGGCATGAGCATGGACACCTATCACCGCTGGATGGAGGTGGTGATCCCAGGCACGTTGTCCGGTTGCCCGGTGGCCAACGTGCAGGCCGGCTTCAACGCCGACGGCCTGCCCATGGGGTTGCAGATCATCGGCCGGCACCAGGCCGACTTCGCCGTCCTGCAACTGGCCCATGCCTACGAACAGGCCAGCCGCTGGTTCCAGCGCTGCCCATCGCCGCTACTTTCGGGGGGAAAGGGATAAACGGTTGATAGCGTAGATAATTTTTTTACAAAAATGCTTGACGCATTGCCGTTCCGAGCGAATAATGCGCGCCACTTGGCTACATAGCTCAGTTGGTTAGAGCATAGCATTCATAATGCTGGGGTCCGGGGTTCAAGTCCCTGTGTAGCCACCAAGTACTAAAAACGGCTTACCGCAAGGTAGGCCGTTTTTTTATGCCCGTAGAAAAGTAACGCCACGGCCGGCCTTGAAAAGGCCGGCTCTACTCAGGGTAAAAATGCCCCATGAACGTCAGTGTTTCGATCGCCTGAGCGTATGGGGCAAACCTGAGATCGCCATCCGCAAAAGCCCGTGCAACTTTCTGCGCATGTTCAAGACTGTCCCACTTAGCCAGATCGGCAAACATCCGGCCTTGGGGTTCAGGGCAATACCCCAAGAACTCGATCAGCCCATCAAATCCTCGCAGCGCCTCTCGAAGCATCACGCGCAGTTGCGGCATTTGACATTCAAAACCCTCCTTGACGGTAAAAACGGCCAATTCCAGTACATGGTTGCTCTGCGTCATACATCACTCCTTTGCTGTGGTGAAAGGCGGTCAGTATCCGGAGCCCCTACTGACAGCGTGCTGTCAGTCGCTGTTGATGTTCTGCGCCGCCCATTGCTCAGACTGGAACTGCATGTAAGCGCGCAAATTCCATTGTCCTGCTAACGGCGGCTCATGCTCAGTGATGTGTAAATGGCTGATCCGATCGACTCTGAAATCCCTGTATGCCTTTTTGCTCGTGCACCAGGTTCCCACTGTCCACTTCCCGCCCCAGTAGAACAGCCCCAACGGAAATACCCGCCTGCTCGACAACTGCCCGCTCAAGCTGAGATAGGAAAAACGCACCGCGCCGGCCTTTTGAATCGCGCGGTGCAGGTCATCCAGGTATTGCTGCTGCACGGTCGAGGGCCTGACCCGCAGCGCCCGGATACTGGAAAGGCCAGGCTGTGTATTACGCCGTGGCACCGCAGCGGCTACCTTGCTCAACAGTGTCCTGGCAGAAGCAGCCAGCTCCGCCCCCGCCGAATTTGAAAGCATCTCGACACCCAGCATCAGCGCATCCAACTCACTCTGAGTCAGGTTCAAAGGCGGCAACTCGAACCCTTCGCGCAGTGCATAGCCGATACCCGGCATGCCATACAGCGGAACACCGCTCACCGACAGGTCATCGACATAGCGATAGATGGTGCGGACCGAAACGCCAATACGCTCGGCCAGATCCTCAGCCGTGATCGGCTGATGCACGCGGATCAGGTTGACGACCTGGAACAGTCGGTCGGATTTACGCACACCCTGCTCCCTGAGCTATTTTTTCGGAGAAAACCCACCGATGCCTCGCACACTGATACCCGAGGCAAACGAATCACACATATCGTCGATAAGCCGGCTGCGAGCCTTGCCAGAACACTCAGCCAACGTATTGCAGGTCACCAGCACCGTGGTAGGTCAGCAAGCTGAGGTGTGGATTGCCGCAGAAAAGTCTGGAGATTACGCCGCATTGATCTACAAACGCGACACCCGCATTGAGCACCCCCACTGGCTGGGATAGAACACTCCAGCAGTGTTTGTGAGAGCTGCGCCATCCTCACTTCAAGGGCTCGATAATGACAATAAAAAACCACATGACTTCAGTCGCTCCGTGGCTGTTCTCGCTTCTGGCAATCACCTGTACTCCAGCCTTCGCCGAACAGGCCCCTACTCCGCCCTCCAACTTGCTGACCGCCGCCGTGGCCTGGAAGCAGACCGCCGCCGAATTCGAGGCCCTGTACTACCAGGGCTTCAACATCGCCCGCCTGCAACTGGATCGCGCTCTGCAAGAACACAAGGCCGGTGACCGGCCGCTGGCGATCATTAGCGACGTTGACGACACCGTGCTCAGCAGCAACAGCTACTGGGGCTACATGATCAACTCGGGGAAAGAGTTCTTCGATGACGAGGCCTGGGACAAGTGGGTTGCAGACAATGGCCCCGTCGCCACCCCGGGCGCCGTGGAGTTCCTGAAGTACGCCCAGTCCAAGGGCGTCGAAGTCTTCTATGTCACCAGCCGGGACCAAGGCGAAAAGACCTACGAATATGCCTTGGCCAACCTGCGTAAAAACCAACTGCCCTTTGCCGATGAGCAACACCTGACGGTATATCGCGACAGCTCCAACAAGGAGCCTCGGCAAATGGAAATCGCCAAGGACCACACCGTGGTGGTGGTGCTCGGTGACAACCTCAACGACTTCAAGCGCAAGTACTACGTGGCGGACGTCAAGCAACGCAGCAGCCTGATGACCGAAGACAAGGAACAGTTCGGGCGCAAGTTCATCCTTTTCCCCAACCCCACCGACGGCCACTGGCTGAAGGCAATCTTTGGTGATTCCGAACCACCGGCCACGCCGGAGAATCGTGCCAAGTTCAAGGCCGCAGCCGGTGCCAACGCCTGGCAGACGAAAGAGTAACCAGGCAACGCCACGCCCCCCCCGCACAAGGGCGGTCATGACTCCCTTCGAGCCATGGCCCCCTACAGCGACCAGCGCATGGTCACCATGGCATTACGTGGCTCGCCATAAATGTCGTTGCCGTAATAGGTATTGGTGCTGATGCTCTGGTAGTACTTCTTGTCGAAGACGTTATTCAGGTTGAGGCGAAACTCGAGATGCTCGGACGCCCGGTAACGGGTCATCAGGTCCACCAGGGCATAGCCTTTCTGCTCGACGTACATCGGCGTGCCCGAGTCGTAGAAGTTCACATCCTTGTTGTAGATCCGGTTCTGGCTATAGAGCCCCCCGCCCACACTCCAGCGATGCAGATCTCCCGGGAGCTGGTAGGTGGTAAAGGCCTTGAACACGTGACGTGGAATATCGGTGTCGAACAGGCGGCCGACATTGTCTTCGTTGCTGTCCTTGCGGTACTTGGCCTGGGCATAGGTGTAGCCCGTCCCCAGCTCCCAGCCCGGCGCCAGCTTACCATTGACCTCAAGCTCGATACCTTCGCTGCGCACCTCGCCGCTGGCTTCGTAGCACTGCAGGCTGGAGCACTGAGCGCTGATCACCTGCTTGGCGCGATTGACCTGGTCGATCCTGAACACCGCAGCGCTGGCGGTCAGGGCCCCCTCGAAGTATTCACCCTTGATGCCCGTCTCATAGTTCTTGCCGACTACGGGCTTGATCAAGCCACCGGAGCTGTCCACTTCCGCTTGTGGGCTAAAGACATCGGTGTAGCTGGCATACACCGAGTGATGGGCGTCGAGGTCGTAGACCACGCCGGCATAGCGGGTGAGGTTGCGGGTGACCTTGTAGTCGGTACTGGAGGCGGTGCGCACCCCGGCAAAGCGCGTATCCACATCGTAGTCGTACCAGTCCAGGCGCCCGCCCAGAATCAGGGTCAGGGGCTCGGCGAGGCTAAAACGTGAGGTGAGGTAGAAACTTTTCAGCTCGGCGTTGCGCTCCTGGCGCCAGTAATCCAGGTCCATCTGCGGCTTGGGCACGCTATGGGGATCGGGATGGTAGATGTTGGTCCGCGTCTCGTTGTCCTGGAAATTGCCCTTGCCGCGAAAGGCCAGCTCACGCTGACTGGCCCCCACCACCAGCTCATGCTCACGCCCGAACAGGGCAAACGGCCCGGAAGC
The DNA here is from genome assembly GCF_009908205.1 of Pseudomonas sp. Fl5BN2. Lineage (NCBI taxonomy): Bacteria > Pseudomonadati > Pseudomonadota > Gammaproteobacteria > Pseudomonadales > Pseudomonadaceae > Pseudomonas > Pseudomonas sp. Fl5BN2. The sequence goes on from NZ_JAAARL010000009.1 coordinate 210,333, forward strand.
GAAGAGGTCGTAGCTGTCTTGCTGATCCTTGTAGTGGTACTGACCGACGTACTGACCGAATTCGTCGAAATCGGCGCCGAAACGCTCGGTCATCGAACCGAGCATCTGCAGGTCGGACCGGGACTTGCTGGCCGACAGCAACAATTTCCAGGCGTTGTCGAAGCGGTACTCCAGGCGACCAAAAGCCGTGACGTTGTTCTGGTCCCAGTACTCCCAGTCACTGCCCAGGTAGGCCGAGCGCGACAGGTGCAGATGCCGGCCGTCAATCGCCGCAGGCAGCCCGCCCCAGGTCGTGGTGTTGTGCGACGCCTGATTGGTAGCGCCCACGCTCAGCGTGGTGTTGTCATTCAAGTCGGCCTCGGCAATGCCGTAGAACACCGAACGCTCGGCATCGGCCACGTCCTGGAAACTGTTCTTGCTCTGGTAGGCAGTCACCAAGCGTCCGCGCAACGTGCCACTGTCATTGAGGGCACTGGAGGCATCGATTTCGCTGCGGTAATTGTCCCAACTGCCGGCACTGGCAGTGATGCTCAAACGCGGGGCCACAGTGGGCCGCTTGCGCACCATGTTGATCGCCGCCGAGGGGCTGCCCGTACCCTGCATCAGGCCGGCGGCGCCACGCATGACCTCGACCCGATCGAAGATCGCCGTGTCGGCCGCAGTGCTCATGTCCCGGCTCAGGTAATGGGACATGTCGTTGGCCAGGCCATCGACCATGAGGTTCTGCACGGCAAAACCCCGCGAATAGAAAATGGGGCGCTGTGGTCCGTCCTTGGTGATGGAAATGCCCGGGGTGCTCTTGAGCACATCCTCCAGGCTTTGCATGTTCTGATCGTCCATGCGCTGGCGGGTAACCACGGTCACCGACTGCGGAGTCTCGCGAATCGACAGGGCCAGCTTGGTGGCCGTCTGCATGGCGCCGGTGGTGTAGGAGCCAGTGTCTTCGGTGGTGGTGCCCAGCGACGCGCCGGTGATCTGGGTCGGCCCCAGATTCAGCGCCGCCCCCGTCGGCAACTTGACCAGGGTGTAGCGCGCCGGGCCCTCCTGGCGCAGCTGCAAGCCGCTGCCGGCCAGCAGCTGCGCTACGCCCTGAGTGAAGGAATAATGGCCCTTGAGCCCCTGGGTAACGAGACCCTGGGTCTGGCTGGAGCCAAAGGACAAAGTGACCCCACTGGCCGCGGCAAACTCACTGAGCGCAGTACCCAGTGCCCCTGACGCTATGTTGAACGCCTGCGCTTCGCCCACCGCCTCCTGGGCCAGGGCCAATGGCGCAGCACTGGTGGCCGCCAGCAGCGCGCCAAGGGTGATGCTCAACGCCGTGCGATTGAAACTGCGCCGCAGGGCGGCCTGGGTGAAACGACTCCGGTGGCTCATGTACGCGTCCTATGCCATAGCAGTAAAGGCGGCTGATTGACCGCTCTACTGATGAGCCGAACGCCAGAGGGAATCGGCAAGGCGCATTGACGATTTTTCTTCAAGCGACCATCCGCCCGTCACGCTTGCACACGCACCCAGTACCTGGAAAACCGCCGTACCTTCACCGGCAACGACAACGGCAGGTTGGCCAGCACCCCATCGATATCATCCAGGCGAAAGGCGCCGCTGATCCGCAGCTCCGCAACTTCATCCGCACACCCCAGGTAGCCAGGGCGGTAACGGCCCAACTCACGGATGAAATCCGCCAGTCGCCAGTCAAGCGCCACCATCTGGCCCCGGACCCAGGCACTCTCGGCATTGTCCGCCACCCGCAGCGCCCCCATCTGCCCGGAGCCGAAGGTCAGCGCCTGGCCTTCGGCGACCCTCTGGGCATGTTGTGGATCATCGTTCAGGCGCACCTCCACCGCATGCTGCTGAACCGAGACACGGCTGAAGGCCGATTCCAGGCGCACATCGAAACGGGTGCCCAGGGCCCGGATGCGGCCATGGGGGGTTGCCACCAGCAAAGGGCGCGCCGGGGCCCGGTCTGCGGCCGTGGTGACCTGGATCTCGCCCTGACGCAAGAAGATCAACCGTTCTTCATGGCTGTAGGCAACGTCGACCCGGGTATCGGTATTGAGGTGCAGCCGCGTGCCATCGGCCAGCAGTTCTTCCCGGCGCTGGCCGGTGCGCGTGGCGAAGTCGGCGCTGTAGGGAGACAGCCGATACCCGCCCAGCAACGCCGAGCCGCCAGCCATCAGCAGCAGCACCTTGAGACCCTGGCGGCGCTGGATGCCCATTTCCGACAAGACCGGCAAAGCAATATCCTGCGGGACCCCACGCAGTTGCTGTTGCAGCCTTTGCACCCGGCCCCAGGCCCGCGCATGTTGCGCATCGGCGCCAAGCCACTGCTGCCAGGCCTGTTGCTGCGCCGCGCTGACCTGTTGATCGTTGAGGACTAGGTACCAGTCCACCGCTGCCTGCAGGTGGGCCTTGTCCAGGGGAGGAGGCGACGGCACGTTCAATCGTCCATCAGTTGTATGCATTGCAGCAGCGCCTTGCCCAGATGATTCTTGACGGTGGTCACCGACACCCCCAACTGCCGCCCGACCTGCACATAGCTCAAGCCGTCCAGCTGCACCATGAGGAAAATCTGCCGGGTACGCGTGCCCAGTCCATCGAGCAAGGCATCGATGGCCAGCAATGACTCGATGATCAGATGATGGGTTTCAGGAGAAATGTGCTGGGGCTCCGGACGTGCCGCCAAAGCCTCCAGATAGACCTGTTCCAGAACTCTGCGGCGCGCCTTGTCGATCAGCAGGCCGCGGGCGATGGTCGCAAGGTAATGACGGGGCTCTCGCAGTGCCGGCAACTGGCGCAGCGACAGCATCCGCACGAAGGTGTCCTGGGCCAGGTCTGCGGCATCGGCACAGTTGCCGGTACGGCTGCGCAACCAGCCCTTCAACCAGCCGTGGTGTGCGCCATACAGATCTTCGATCTCCAGCAATATTGAAGCCTTGACCCCTGCGTCCATGATCGACCGTCGCTAATGATAATATCTCTCATTATTATCCAGTCGTTTTTTCATGACAACAGAGCCCCCTTCCCGGCAGACCTGAATGCCGCATGCCGGGCCTTGCCGGAAAAACCGCAGCACGCTGCGGTTTTTCCACCCAGGTCAGTTGAAGGGTTGCGGGCGCGGGGTCTGCGCCGAGGAAGGCGGCAGCATCGGCAGCTTGAAGTCCGGCTGATCACCAGTCAGGGTTTCGAGGAAAGCCACGATCTGGCCGATTTCCTCATCCCCCAGCTTGCGCCCCAGTTGCAACCGAGCCATCACGTCTACCGCTTCCTCCAGCTTCCAGTAGGCACCGTCATGGAAGTAGGGGTAGGTCAAGGCCACGTTCCTCAAGGTCGGTACCTTGAACAGCATGCGGTCGGCATCCTTGCCGGTGAGTCCGGCCACGCCCTGGGCCGGGTTCTGGGTCACATAGGGCTCGATCATGCCCATTTTCTGGAATGAGCTGCCACCCACCGCCTCACCGTTGTGGCAAGCCACGCAGCCAATGGATTTGAACAGTTGGTAGCCCTTGAGCGCGGTCGGGCTGATCGCCGCTTTGTCACCCTTCAACCAGCGATCGAAAGGCGCATTCGGCGTCACCAGGGTGTCCTCGAAGGCGGCGATGGCATTGGTGACATCGTCGAACTTGATCTCCTCGCTGCCATATACCTGCTTGAACGAGGCCCGGTATTGGGGAATGGAGCGCAGTACGTCCACCGCCAGTTCGTGGGTAAAGCCCATCTCGCCCGGGTTGGTGATCGGACCGCCGGCCTGCTCCTGAAGCGTGGCCGCGCGGCCATCCCAGTACTGCGCAAAGCTCAAACCGGAGTTGAGCACCGTGGGCGAGTTGATCGGCCCCTGGTGCCAGTTGTGGCCAATGGAGGTGGGCAGGTTGTCACTGCCGCCCATGCTCAGGTTGTGGCAGGAGTTGCAGGAAATGAAACCGGACTTGGACAGGCGCGGGTCGAAATACAACTGCTTGCCCAGCTCCACCTTGGCGGCATCGACAATCTTCGCCGGTTGTACCGGCAGGATCGGCTCGTTCGGCGTCTCTCCCCGTACCTCGCCCCCTAACAGCAATCCGAAAACAAGTAACCACTTACAACGGTGCATGGCGTCCTCTCATCAGGCTTATAGTTTGCTTCACCCTGTACCCAACTCCCCCCCACTGCCCTGACTCAGATCAATCGACGGCCGGGTGAAGCCCTGCCTGCGACCCCGTGTACAGGGGACATGGGCCATACCGTCCACCTTGCCGCAGACATGGCCAGGGCCACACCCAGGCCCAACTCGCGGCGTCACTGCTGTACATTGCCCCACACGGACGACACCTCATTTCCCAGTGAACGGAGCTCAATGCGTGTTCTCGAACTTCCCTCCCCGTCACCTGCTCAGCCTCGGCCTGCTGGCCGCCACCCTCGGCCTCAGTGCCTGCCACAACCCGCCTCCCTCCAACGCCCTGCCCGCCGCGCCGGAAATCGCTTCGGGCTACCGCAGCGACATGCAGACCCACCATGCCGCCAAGCACATGGCCGCCGCGGCCAACCCGCTGGCGGCCGAGGCCGGGCGCGAAATGCTGCGCCAGGGGGGCTCGGCCATCGACGCGGCGATTGCCATGCAGGCCGTGCTGACCCTGGTAGAGCCGCAGTCCTCGGGGATTGGCGGCGGCGCGATGATCGTGCTCTGGGACGGCAAGGCCGTGCGCACCTATGACGGTCGGGAAACCGCTCCGGCAGGCGCCACCGAGAAGCTCTTCCTGCAAGCCGACGGCACGCCCATGGCCTTTCCCCAGGCGCAGATCGGCGGACGCTCGGTGGGCACCCCAGGCGTGCTGCGTGCCCTGGAAATGGCTCATCAGAAACATGGGCGACTGCCTTGGGCGCAGTTGTTCGAACCGGCGATCCGCCTGGCCGAGCAAGGCTTCGCCATCTCGCCACGGCTGCATACCATGATCAGCGCCGATCCGTTCCTGGCGCGCTCGCCGGACATGGCCGCGTACTTCCTGAATGCCGACGGTACGCCAAAAACCGTGGGCACCTTGCTGAAAAATCCACCACTGGCCGCAGTGCTCAAGCGCATCGCCGAGGAAGGCCCGGACGCTCTGTACAAAGGCCCGGTGGCCGCAGAAATCGTCGCCAAGGTCCAGGGCCACGCCAACCCCGGCAGCCTGTCGCTCAATGACCTGCAAGGCTACCGCGCCAAGGAACGCGCGCCGCTGTGCAGCGACTACAAGCGCTGGCAGGTGTGCGGCATGCCGCCGCCCTCTTCCGGCGGCGTGGCGGTGGCGCAGATTCTCGGCACCCTGCAGGCCCTGGAGCAGCGCGACCCGCGCTATGCCCTGGCCAACCTCAAACCACAGAAAACCAACCTGCCCGCAGGCCTTGAACCAGCACCACAAGCGGTGCACCTGATTGCCGAAGCCGAGCGCCTGGCCTATGCCGACCGCGGCCTGTACGTGGCCGACAGCGATTTTGTGCCAGTGCCGGTGGCTGGCCTGATCGCACCGGGCTACCTGGCCCAGCGCGCCGCGCTGATTGGCGAGCGCAGCATGGGCAAGGCCGAACCGGGCAAGCCCCAGGGCATCCAGGTGGCCTACGCGCCGGACCGTTCGCCGATGCGCATTTCCACCTCGCAAGTGGTGGCGGTGGATGACTTGGGCGGCGCCGTCTCCATGACCACCACGGTGGAGGCGGCCTTTGGTTCGCACCTGATGGTCCAGGGTTTCATGCTCAACAACCAGATGACCGACTTCTCCTTCATCCCCGAGGAAAACGGCCAGCCCGTGGCCAACCGCGTCCAACCGGGCAAGCGCCCGCGCTCATCCATGGCACCGACCCTGGTCTTCGACCGTGCCAGCGGCGAACTGCTGGCCAGCGTCGGTTCCCCCGGCGGCTCGCAGATCATCGAGTACGTGGCCAAGTCGGTGGTGGGCATGCTCGACTGGAACCTCGACCCGCAAGCCGCCGTCGGCCTGCCCAACTTCGGCAGCCGCAATGGCCCCACCGAACTGGAACAGGGCCAGTTCAGCCCGGCGTTGAAACAGGCGTTGCAGGCCCAGGGCCATGAAGTGAACGAGATCGACATGACCAGCGGCACCCAGGCCATCGTTCGCGTGCGCGATGCACAGGGCAAGGCGTCCTGGGCCGGCGGCGCCGATCCTCGGCGTGAAGGCGAAGCGCTGGGGGATTGAAGGCTCTGCGCTGAACCCGAGGGCTGGCCGTGAGGCTGGCCCTTTTTTGTGGGCGGGGAACAACGGCGCTGTATGCAAAATTTTGCGCCGGTCTGTGTCTGACCCGGCCTGGGGATCTGCCCTAGCATCGTCCCTGTCCACCGAGGAACCGACGATGAACGAAATTGCCGCCAACCTTGATCTCCCGGGCCTGAGCCCACGACGCCTGACGCCCCAGGACCTTGAGCTGATCTGCCGCCATCGCCAGGCGATGTTTCTCGATGCCGGCAAGGACCTCTGCACCTTGCAGGTGATGACCGAGCACTTTCGCCCCTGGTTGCGCGAACGCCTGGAGGACGGCCGTTACTACGGCTTCGCCCTGATGGACGCCGAGCAGAGCGTGGCCAGCATCGGCCTGATGAACATCGACTGGCCGCCCCACCCTTCCCATCCGACCCAGGATCAGCGCGGCTACGTACTCAACGTCTACGTCGAACCGGCCTACCGGCGCCGCGGCCTGGCGTCGGCGCTGATGAAACTGGCGGACGCCGAGTTCAGCCAGCGCGGGCTGGGCTTTGCCGTGCTGCATGCGACCGAGGCCGGCAAGCCGCTGTATCAAGGGCTGGGTTGGGCGGCGACCAGTGAGATGGCGAAAGTGTTGGAAGGTTGAGTGAGCGGCTCCGGATCCTGGAACCGCCCTGAGCAGAGTTGCCCGGGTTTCAGGTCATGCAAAAGGTGACATCGAGGGCATGGATCACACACAAGAAAACGAATGGGCTGACTGGAGATCAGGACTCCGCTCATTGGAGTTGCAACTCCACGTTCTTAATCTCCAACGCGCCACCGAAAACATTCCAGCGCCTGTTCTGCGCAGAATTGCGAAGGAGATGAGTCATGCCCCTTACTGAAAAAGAGCTATTGGAGCGCGATGCCAAGCGCAATATCGGCCAAGAGCTTCTGGAAGCGATCATCGATGTCAAAGCCCGTCGGCAGGGCCATACCCACAGCATTCCGATCACCAAGGCTGCCGAAGCGCGCGGTAAAACCGGGTTGTCGCAACCCAAATTTGCCCAACTGCTTGGCGTCTCGGTGAGAACCCTTCAGGAGTGGGAGCAAGGTCGGCGCTCGCCTTCCAGAGCTGCCCGTTCATTGCTGCATATCGCGATGCTCAGGCCCGATGTATTTCGTGAGGTGCTGGCACAACCTCTGTAGCCGCTGCCGCAGGCTGCGACAAGGACCGAAGGGCCTTCGGCGCCTGGGCGATCGCTGCGACCGTTCCGGCCGTTCCGGCCGTTCGCAGCCTGCGGCAGCGGCTACAGGGGCGGTTCACAAAATGTCGCAGTAATACCGTTGCGACTCCCCCTCCTCCAACCTATGGTTCGACCGTCGCTGCAAAATCAGCGAACAGGCTTGGCGGCCTGATAGAATCGAGCCGCAACAGCGCCCCCACCAATCATGCAGGCGCTTTTTTTGCGCCCGCATACCTGCGTTATGGCGGGTTGCGTGGGAGAACCTTCGGGTTCGCCGGTTCCTTGATTCCCGGTCCGCCAATCCTGCGCAATCCGCCACCCTGATCTGCTTGGCGGCAGACGGTGACGGTCCTTCGAATCAAGGAGTCGTGACCATGAACTGCTTCTGCAATCTGTTTCCCCCACACCTCCCGTCACACAAAACCGGAGGCACCCAATGACCACTCAATCGCCCCTGACCACCCTCGGCGAAATCCGCTTTTCCCAATGCGGCGAACACCTGCATCCGCTGTTTCGCGTGAATGCCGATGTGCCGATCAGCGATGCCCTGGAACACGCCTCGGCCCTGTTGCATCTGGCAAAGCAATTCACCCTGGAGGCGGCCATGGAGCCGCGGTTCGACCGCTATGCTTGGGCGGCACACTACCTGGCAGAGATGGGCAAGGCACTGATGGACGACGTGCACGCCACGCTCTCTGCATGACCTGATCGTCACTGAGCCAACGTCGCCTGCGCGGGCAGATCCACCGATCTGCCCGTACGTCGCCTGACTCACTCAGCGACTTGTTTAAGTCCCAGCACGGGACTAGGATCGCGCCATGAGAATTATTGCCGTCAGCCAGTTGAAGGCCTTCTGGGCAAAGCACCCGGATGCAGAACAGCCTCTGCTGGCATGGATCGATGAAGCAAGGAAGGCAGAGTGGTCCAACCCTGCGCAGATCAAGGACCAATATCGCAACGCGAGCATTCTCAAAAGCCGCAGGGTGGTCTTCAACATCAAGGGAAATGAGTATCGACTGATCGTTGCCGTGGCCTATCGCTTCGGCGCGCTCTACATCAAGTTCGTAGGCACCCACCAACAGTACGATGCCATTGATGCCGACAGCGTAGAAATGGAGTAACCCACATGAACATCCGCCCTATCCACACCGACCAGGACTACCGCGCAGCGCTGAAAAGCGTCTCGCCACTGTTCGACAACGAACCGCAGCCGGGGACACCTGAAGGCGATTACTTCGATGTCATGATCACCCTGATCGAGGCGTACGAAGCCAAGCAGTTTCCCCTGGACCTGCCCAACCCGATCGAAGCCATCAAGTTCCGCATGGAACAGTCCGGGTTGTCTGCCGCCGACCTGGCACCCGCCATCGGCCGCACCAACCGCGTCTACGAAGTGCTCAACGGCAAGCGCGCGCTGACCCTGCCGATGATCTGGAAACTGCACCAGCTGTTCGGCATTCCCGCCGAGAGCCTGATCAAGCCGACAAAGCCTTCCTGAAGCACACTCGGGGCAGGCACAACGCCTGTAACTACCCCGCTCGCTGGCGATTGTCCATCAGCTCATCCAGCGCATCACAGTTATCGTCAGCCCAGCCATACAGCGCTCTCAAAGGCTCGACAAAGCGCCAACCCAGGGGCGTGAGCGAATACTCCACCATCGGCGGCATCACCTGGAACACCGTGCGCGCCACCAGTCCATCCCTCTCCAACTCGCGCAGAGTCTGGGTCAGCATCTTCTGCGAGATACCCGGCATGCTGCGCTGCAACTGCCCGGTGCGCAGGGCGCCAAAGCTCAGGCAGTACAGGACCATGGAGGTCCATTTGGTCGACAGCAACGCGTGAATGCGTCGGGGCGGACAGGTCTCCTCGACGATCAGCGGGCCGGTAACGGGAATGGGGGGGAGATCGCTCATGGTTACTTCCACGTGTCTAGGGCACTAAAAAGTGCCTGATTTACAGCCGGGCACTGGCTGCCAATAATTCTAACCAAGCCAAGGGCGATTGCCGCCCAACATTGATTCGAGGTTTGAATATGTCTTTGCCTACCACCATGCGCGCCCTAGTGCTGCACGATTACGCCAGCGGTCAGCTGATTGAACAGCAACTGCCCGTGCCCAAGGCCGGCCCGGGTGAGGTACTGGTGCGCGTTGTGGCCAGCGGGGTCAATCCGATCGACTACAAGATCCGCACCGGCAACGCGCCTTACGCCATGCCCGAGCTCCCAGCCATCATCGGCACCGACCTGGCGGGCGTGGTCGAAGCACTCGGCGCTGGCGTCACCTGCTTCAGCGTCGGCGATGAAGTCTATGGCCTCACCGGCGGCGTGCGCGGCCTGCAGGGCTCACTGGCACAGTACGCAGCAGTGGATGCCCAACTGCTGGCCCACAAGCCGCGCAATATCAGCCTGCGGCAGGCGGCGGCGATGCCACTGGTATTTCTCACGGCCTGGGAAGGCTTGGTGGATCGGGCCAAGGTCGGCGCCGGGCACAAGGTGCTGGTGCATGGCGGTGCCGGCGGTGTCGGCCATGCGGCGGTGCAGATTGCCCGCTCACTGGGGGCCGAGGTGTTTGCTACGGTGTCGGCAGGCAAGCGCAGCATCGTCGAAGGCTATGGTGCAACGGCCATCGACTATCGCACCGGCAGCGTCGCTGATTATGTCGCAGCCCATACCGCTGGCGCAGGTTTTGACGTGATCTACGATACGGTTGGCGGCGCCAGCCTGGATGCTTCCTTCGAGGCCATTGCCCCTTACGGCCACATCGCCAGTTGCGCAGCCTTTGGTCAGCACAGCCTGGCGGCCGGCTCCTTGCGTTGCATGACCTTGTCCGGAGTCTTCGTACTGCTGCCGATGCTCAGCGGAAACGGCCGGGCTCATCATGGCGAGATTCTCAAGGCGGCGGCGCAGATGGTGGAGCAAGGCCAATTCGTCCCCCTGCTGGACGAGCAACGCTACGCCCTGGCTGAGGCCCACGCCGCCCATGACGCAGTGCAGCAAGGCAAGGCGCTGGGCAAAGTGGTTATCGATATCGCCTGACACCAGCGGCTGCCGCAGGCCGAGGCCACTCGGAGGATCAGCCTCGAACCTCAAGAACGACGCCCGCTACGCTGCCGATCATCTTCGGCAGCCGCTGCTCCGGCGAACGCTTCCTCGGCCCTGCGCACCCGGAAAGTGTAGTGCAGCGGTATCTCCCGCTGAACGCTTGAAACGCCCGACGGGCAGGCAGACCAGCACGCTACCGCTGGTCTGCGCCTGCTCATCCAGCGCTGCCTGTCAGCAAAAGTACCTCGGATACCGCTATGCTCTGCTGCCATTCCCAGGTTACCGAGCGAAGGCCCGATGAGTTTCCAGGCAGAAATGTTGAAGCAGATTGCGGGTATCCGTCATGAGTTCTCGACCGTGGGCGCCCCCGTACCGGCCAACCTGTTCTTCTGCTCTCAGATCCACAGCGGCGAAGTCGTGGAAGCCAGCACCACCTTGCCCAGCGGAATCATTCGCGGCGATGCGGTGTTTACCCGTTCAACCCGGCCGATTGCGGTCGTCACCGCCGACTGCCTGCCGCTGCTGATCAGCAGCGACGACAGCTCCTGGGTGGCCGCGGTACATGGCGGCTGGAAAGGCCTGCACGGCGGGATTATCGACAATGTGCTGCAACACTTCGCCAGCAAGGGCATCACCCCACGCCAGTTGCGGGTGGCCATCGGCCCGTCGATCAAACCCTGCTGCTATGAAGTCAGCGCCGATTTCATCGATACCCTGTCCGCCACTCAGGATCCGCTGTGGCCTGCTGCGCAGGCGCCCTGGAGTCGTCAGCAGCCGGCCCCGCTCCTGCCCCCACAGATTCCCCCACCACAACCGACCCAGGCTGACTCCCTGTGGTTCGACCTGAGCCGCTACGCCGTGTACCTGCTGAATGCCGCCGGCATCAACGATGAACAGATCGAAATCAGCGAGCTGTGCACCTACTGCTCGACCCCAACCCTGGCCAGCTATCGCCGGCGCGGGCACCGGGGTGAAGCGAAAGCCTTCCAGTATTCGTGGATCGGCCGGACAGCCGTTTCATGATCAAAAGAGCCGCCTGACTGCGCTAGGCTTGCCGCCCAAGCTGCGCTAACCTTGCCGCCTTCCCCCTCAGACCCAACCCATGGAGTGCCCGTGTCTGACAATCTCTATGCCCCACCCCAGGCGGATCTAGTCGCCCCTTCGGCGCACACAGCACCACAACCGTTCTATGTGGTGTCCAAGGCCAAGTTCCTGACCCTGTACATCCTCACCTTCGGTATCTACCAGCTGTATTGGGCCTACAGGAACTGGCATCAGTTCAGGCACGCCAGCGGCCAGGAACTGTGGCCGGTAGCCCGGGCGTTCTTCGCCATCTTCTTCACCCATGCGCTGTACCGAGAAGCCGACGCGATACTCAAGCGCGACGGTCGCAGCCATGACTGGCGACCCGGTGAACTGGCGACCCTGTTTGTGGTGGGGTTGATCGTCAATAACGTGATTGATGCCCTGTCGCGCAAGAACATCGGCTACCCGGTGACCGACATCGCCAGCCTGGCGCTGCTGCCGGTGCTGGCGTGGATCACCTGGCTGGGCCAGCGCGGCCTGAATGCCGCCGCCGGCGATCTCGAAGGCCGCAGCAACGCCCGCTTCACGCCGATCAACTATGTGTTCATCGTGCTCGGGGCGCTGCTGCTGGCACTGGCGTGCATCGGGGTGATGCTGCCGCCGGAGTGAGCCGCAAGACTCAGGCGCTGACGTAGACCCAGGCTTCGATCCCGGACGCCAGGCTCACGCTGACCCGCTTGTAGTCCGAGACCTCATAGCTGTCGGCCGCCGCCAGCTCCTGCGGGGTGATCTGAAAGACCATGCCGGCAATTGGCGCACTGTCCGCCGAACCCGGGCGCAGGATCGGGTGATGGGTCTTGCCACTGGTGGCCAGCACCTCGGGGTCGGTGATCTCGACCCAGTGCTGGTCATAGCCGAGCATGGCGTCGGCACTGCCGCTCAACTCACGGCCGAAGTTGGCAATCTGGACTGCCTTGTCCTGCAGGGTGCCGTAGGAAAAAAGATAAATCGTTGCTTCGGTTGCCACACTCATTCGTCACATCCTGAACCATGGTGATCCGCTTCAGCGGTTGATTTTCAAAGCCTGCCGCTCGGCATGACGCTCCAACGCCAGTTCGATCAGACGGCTGACCAGCTCGCTATAGGTCATGCCAGCGGCCTGCCAGAGTTTGGGGTACATGCTGATCCGAGTGAACCCTGGCAACGAGTTGATTTCGTTGATCAGGACTTCGCCACTGTCGGTGAGGAACACATCGACCCGGGCCAGACCGGAACAACCCAGTACCTGGAAAGCTTCGATGGCCAGGGCGCGGATCCGCTCGCTGTGCTCAACACTGATGTGCGCCGGCACCACCACCTGCGCCGCCTGTTCATCGATGTACTTGCTGTCGTAGGAATAGAAGCCGTTGCCAAGCACGATTTCGCCGCAGCCGCTGGCTGTCGGCTGATCGTTACCCAACACCGCACACTCGATCTCCCGGCCGTTGATGGCCGACTCCACCAGCACCTTGTGGTCGTAGTCCAGAGCCAGCTTCACCGCTGCCAGGTAATCGACTTCGTTGTCGGCCTTGCTCACACCCACCGACGATCCCTGATTGGCCGGCTTGATGAACAGCGGCAGGCCGAGCTTTTCCACCGCTTGGGCAAAATTCGTACGCGCCGCCGTGGCCCGGGTCAGGGTGATGAACGGGGTCACCGCCAGCCCGGCATCACGCAGCAGGCGCTTGCTGATGTCCTTGTCCATGCACACCGCCGAACCCAGCACATCAGAGCCCACGAATGGCAGGTCGGCCATGCGCAGCAGGCCCTGCAGGCAGCCATCTTCGCCGAGGGTGCCGTGGACGATCGGAAAGATCACATCGACGTGCCCGAGCATCTCCTGGCTGGAGGTCTCCACCAGTTGCTGACTGGCCTTGCCCGGCACCACCGCCAGTTCGCGGTTGGACTGGTTGAGGGCGATCAACGCCGGATTGTCCTGATTGAGCAAAAAGTTCGAAGTGTCGTTGAGGTGCCAGTGCCCCTGCTTGTCGATGCCGATCAGCACCGGCTCGAAGCGCGAGCGATCCAGGGCATCGACGATATTGCGCGCCGACTGCAGCGACACTTCGTGCTCGGCCGAACGGCCACCAAAAATAATCCCGACCCGCAACTTGCTCATGACTGGTTCCCGTTTGAAAAATGATCGCTGATGACGCTAGGTTTCAGCGAGGGCTGTAGCGCAGATGGATCAGCGCCACCCGCTGCTGTTCCTTGTTCTTGCGCTCTTCGATAGCGAACGGCACAAAGCCCAGCTTCGGATAGAGCAGCAACCCCGCCACGTTGCTGTTGAAGCAGGACAGGGTCACCTCGCTGGCCTGGTGCTTGCTGCAGGCGATGTGGATCATCTGCCCGATCAGTTGCGCCGCCAGGCCTGCACCGCGCACCTCTGGGTCGACGATGACATTGCCGATGGTGCAAGTGCCGCCGTTGGCCCAGTGGTAGAAGTTGGCAAAACCCACTACCTGCCCGTCACGCTCGATCACCGTCGAGTCGCTGCGCTGGGCGATGGAGTCGCGCAACTGCTCGGGGGTCAGCGGCCAGGTGGCGGCGGGAAAGAAGAAATACAACTCCTGGGGAGTGCCCACGAAATTGCAGATCCGCGGAATGTCGGCATCTGCCACCGGGCGAAAAGTAACAGCCATGTTCAGTCTCCTGATACGGGGACGGGTCGTCCTTGTTGGGGTTTAGATCCTGGCCAGCGCAAGGCGCTGGCCATTCAACGGTTGGCCAGCAGATGCCCGCCAAACAGCACATAACAGCCACCGGCCAGGCGGTCCAGCCATCGACGGGCCCGGGCATAGAACCCGGCCACCCGGCTGCTGGCGAAAAACAGCGCCACGCAGCAGTACCAGGACAGCGACAGGCCGGCCATGGTCAGCACCGCCAGCCCCAGCAACAGCGGCGGTGGGGAGGCCGGCATCGAAGTGGCAAAGATCGTGGCCACGAACAGCGCCGACTTGGGGTTGGTCATGTTGCCGAGAAAGCCCAGCCGGTAGGCCGAGAACAGGCTGCGCGAAGCATGGGCCACGCCATCGGCGGTTGGGGTGTCCAGGGCCGGCTTGCGCTTGAACTGCTTGAGCCCCAGGTAGATCAGGTAACAGCCACCGGCGACCTTGAACAACACGAACAGCGCCGGCGCCGCGCTGAACAGCGACTTGATGCCCAAGCCTCCCGCCAGCCCCCAGAGCACGGTGCCGCTGGCCACCCCCAGGGCCGCGAACAGGCCATGGCGCCGCGAACAGCCCGCCGCCAGTTGTGCGGTGGTGAAAAAGTTCGGTCCGGGGGTGATCACCGCCACGCTCCAGAGCAGGGCCAGCGACAACAGCGGGGCAAGATAAACCAAGTGTGAGGCGTGCATGAGTGCAGGTGACCGTGAAGAGGGGCTGGGGGCTGACGCTACTCCACTCGCGCCCGCTCAGGCAACCGCCGATGGGGCCCGCAACTATGCTCAAGGAACCGGCAGCAACGTTGCAGGAGAGCAATCATGAAAGGCTATCTGGTGATTTTCTTCACTCAGCAGAACCGTCGCTACCACGGCAAGATGCTCGGCGACTGGGTGGTCGACCTGGCCCGGCAGATGGGCCTGCGCGGCGCTACGCTGTCCACCGCCATCGAAGGCTTCGGTCACTCCGGGCACCTGCACTCGGCGCATTTCTTCGAGCTGGCCGACCAGCCCCTGGAGATTCGCCTGGCCATCAGCGAAGCGGAATCGCAGCAGCTGTTCGAGCGCTTGCAGGGCGAAGACTTTTCGCTGTTCTACATCAAGGCGCCCATCGAGCTCGGCCACCTGGGCAAACAGGCCCCGGGCACCGGGCCCGATGCTGCGTGAGCCCTGGAGCAAGACAGCCAGCGCGCCCCTGAGTTAACGTACGGCCCTTGGTTTCATCCATCAGGACCGTTCCATGGCCAAACCCGCAGCTGTCACCGACTGGGTTCACCGCGCGCCGCCCGCCCGGGGCCTGGAGCGCATCGAGGCGTATTTCGCCGGCCATGGCTATGACATGCACCGCCACGATACCTACGCCATCGGCCGCACCCTGCGCGGGGTGCAGAGTTTCCAGTACCGCGGCGGCTGGCGCCACAGCCTGCCGGGCGCAACCATGGTCCTGCACCCCGATGAGGCCCACGATGGCGAAGCCGGCACCGGCGACGGTTTTCACTACCGCATGCTGTACGTCGAGCCGGCACTGATCCAGCAGATCCTCGGCGGCCAGCCGTTGCCATTCATTGCCGGCGGCCTGTCCGATGATCCGCGACTGTTCGCCGCCACCGAGGCCTTGTTGCGCAGCCTCGACAACCCCCTTGACCCGCTGGAACAGGAGGACGCCCTGTTCGATCTGAGCCACGCCCTGAGGCGCGTCGGTGGCGTCACCGTGCCCCGGCAGCGCTTCGACTATGTGGCGGCCGAGCGCGCCAGGGAATACATCCACAGTGCCCTGGATCGCACCATCACCCTGGACGAACTGGCCGCCCACAGCGAACGCGATCGCTGGAGCCTGTCCCGGGATTTTCGCCTGCTGTTCGGCACCAGCCCCTATCGCTACCTGAGCATGCGTCGCCTGGACCTGGTGCGTGCCCTGCTGGTACAGGGCCAACCCCTGGCCAGCGCGGCGCTGATGGCAGGCTTTGCCGACCAGAGCCACATGACCCGACAATTTCGCCAGGCCTTCGGTCTGCCGCCGGCACGCTGGTTGAAGATGCTCGGCCGCTGAGTCACGCACAATCGTTCAAGAATCCACCACCGCTGGCTGTTTACCCTCACGGCTCATTCATCACTGATGTGGAGCCACCCATGCACAGCCCCGCTGCCCCTACTGCGCAACGCACCTACAAGAGCATCAACTTCGCCCAGAAACTCGGCCTGTTCAGCGAACACTGGACGCCCAAGGTGATTGCCGAGATGAACAACTACCAGTTCAAGATCTCCAAGCTGCAAGGGGAGTTCGTCTGGCACTGCCACGCCGACACCGACGAAACCTTCATCGTCCTCGACGGCCAGTTGCACATCGATTTTCGTGACGGCCGGGTGTCCATCGGCAGCGGTGAGATGTTCGTGGTGCCCAAGGGGATCGAGCACAAGCCCTGGTCCGAGCAGGAGGTCAAGCTGCTGCTGATCGAACCCAAGGGCGTGCTCAATACCGGCGACCTGGGTGGCGAGCGCACGGCGCAGAACGATGTCTGGATCTGATCCCCAGGCCTGAACCTGTCAGGCGGAAAAAGGAGTTTCTGCCTCGCTGGCGATGTCAGCCCCTCTGATAACCATATGGCGGTGCAAAAAGCCCGACCAAGTGAGCTTCTGATCTTTCTGTGCGATTGCGCAGAAGGTATTGCCGAAGACCAACTGCCGCCTGTTTTCGATCGCGACTGGCCCCTCAAGGAAAGCAACCCCAACGGCACTGGCCTGGGCCTGTACATCAGCCGAGGCATCGTCGAAGCCACGGCGACAAGATCCAGGCATTGAGTGAAGCAGGCACAGGCAGCGCGTTCCGCTTCAGCGTGCCCCGCGCCCGCTGCTGAGCCAAAACCCCGGGACTCGCCACAACGTCCCGGGCCACTCACTCAGCACATTGCGCCACCAGCCAGTCATGAAACAGCTGGCCACTGGCGGACAGTCGCTTGTGCCGCACGTGCACCAGGAAATCTGCCTGGCCGGTGCGGAACGCCCACGCGCCCACTCGCTGCAACTCGCCCTGGGCAACCAACTGATTGGCCATGAAATCCCAGCCCAGGCCGACCCCCATGCCCTGCTGCACCGCGCTGAACATCAGGGTCAGTTGGTTGAAGCCCAGGGCACCCGGCGCTGCGCTGTAGTCCAGGCCGAAATGGCGGAACCAGTCCCGCCAGTCAATGCAATTCCATGCCGAGGCATCCAGCTGGATCAGTGGCAGCTCGGTCAACTGTGCCAGCTCGCTGACAGCGGGCAGTGCCAGGTGCCGACTGACGATGGGGTAGACGATCTCGGCGAACAATGGCGTCGCCGCCAGGGACGACCAGTGCCCGGCGCCATAGAGAATGGCGAAGTCATGCTCGGCCACGCTGGACTCGTCCATGTCGTTGTTGGCGTGAATGCTCACGGTGATGTCTGGGTGCTGCTTGTTGAACGCCAGCAACCGCGGGAACAGCCAGAACTGCGCCACCGCGTGGGTGCACTGCACAGTAATGGTATTGGCGTCGCGCCCGGCCCGCAGACGGCTGACGCTGCGCAGCAAGGCCTCCAACTGAGTGCTGACCTCGGCAAACAGCGAGGCGCCGCTGGCCGTGAGTTTCACTCCTCGGGCCTGACGCTCGAACAGTTCGGTTTTCAGCGACAGTTCCAGGGCACGGATCTGCTTGCTCACCGCGCTCTGGGTCAAGCACAGCTCGGTGGCGGCGCGGGTGAAGCTGGCGTTGCGGCCAACCGCCTCAAAGGTCACCAGGGTTTCCAGCGGCGGTAGATGGCGAGCGAAGCGACTCATCAGGTATTCCCCTGGAGAATAGGTAGTTGCCTATATATCCTTTGTCCACCCGCTCAGCAATGGCTAGCCTGCGCACCTTGATGAATCGCTGTGAGTGTGTGTGCATGAAACGCGGAGTTGCTTATGCCGCCCTGGCCGGTGCGGTCTGGGGCCTGGCCATTGTGGTGCCCAGCCTGCTGCCGGAGTTCAGTCCGCTGATGCTCAGTTGTGCCCGCTTCACCCTGTACGGTGCATTCTCCCTGCTCCTGGCTGCACCTCAGGCCCGAGAGCTGCTGCAACGCCTGACCTGGGGCGACGCCGCACTGCTGATGAAGCTGGCACTGACCGGCAACCTGATCTATTTCATGCTCCTGGCCAGTGCCATCCAATGGGCCGGCGTGGCCAGCACCGCGCTGATCGTCGGCCTGTTGCCGCTGACCATCACCCTGGCCGGACGCGGTGATGCCGACGCCGTGCCGTTGCGTCGGCTGCGCTGGCCGTTGCTGCTGGTGTTCAGCGGGATCTGCTGCATCAATCTCGACACTCTGCTTATCGCGCAAAGTGACTCGACGGAACTTGGCCAGCGCGCGCTGGGCCTGCTCTGTGCCTTCGGCGCCCTGCTGTGCTGGACCTGGTTCGCCACCGACAACGCCCGCTACCTGAAGAGCAGCCGCTTCAACAGCAGCCAGTGGTCAACCCTGTGGGGCATCACCACCGGCCTGATGAGCGCTCTGGTCTGGCTGCTGGCCAAGGGCTTTGCACTGCCGGGCACCCAGGTCGAGGCCAGCGATCAGCGCTGGATGCTGTTCTGGGGCCTGAGCCTGTCCAGCGCGGTGCTTGGCTCGTGGTTCGGCAATCGCATGTGGAATGCCTCGACCCGGCGCCTGCCGCTGACCCTGAGCGGCCAGTTGATCGTGTTCGAGACCCTGTTCGCCCTGCTCTACGGCTTCATCTGCCTGCAGCATCTGCCCAGCCTGCTGCAAAGCACCGCCGCGCTGCTGTTGCTGGCCGGGGTCCTGTGGGCCGTGCGTCGCCACCTGCCGCAGCCCCATTGCTAGGCACTTCAGCCTTGGACCGCGGAACAGACCGGCAACGCCGCTGAACCGCGGGGCAAGCGCAGCGCCAGCAGGGCCCCAAGCAAGGCCAGCAGGGCACTGGCGGCGGTAGCGATCTCGATGCCATAAGCCTGGTTGCCAGTGGGGCTCAAGGTGTTGGCCAGGGACACCAACAGCGCCAGCCCCAAGGCTCCGCCGATCTGCTGGCTGGTGGACGCCACGCCCGCCGCCACCCCTTGCTCGGCAGCGGCAATGCCCTGCCCGGCCGAAACCCACATCGCGGTCCAGGTCATGCCCTGGCCGATGCTCATGATCACGATACCCGGCAGCAGGCCGACAAATCCGCTACTGCCGGGCAGCGCCAGGTACATCATGCCGATCCCCAGGGCACCGGCCAGCAAACCGCTGACCAGGGTCACCCGCAGGCCAAAACGCAGCAGCGCCCGTTCCGCCACCCAGATGCCCAGCGTGCAGAGCAGGGTCGAGGGCAGGAACGCCAAGCCGCTCTGCAACACACTGAACTGGTAAACATGCTGGAAATACAGACTGAGGAAGTAGTACTGCACGCCGAAACTGCTCATAAACAGCGCGGTAATCACCATGGCCATGCGCAGCTGTGGATAACTCAGCAGACGCAATGGCATCAGTGGATCGCGGCTGCGCTGCTCCAGCAGGACAAACAGCCCGAGCAACGCCAGGGACAATCCCAGGCAAGCCAGGGTCGCCGGCGCGCTCCAGCCCCACTCCGGGCCCTGGACAATGGAAAACACCAACAGCGTGCCACCCAGGGTCACGGTCAATGCACCTCGCAGGTCGAACTGGCGTCCACGCTGGCGCAGCGGGTCGGCGGGAATCCAGCGCCGAGCCAACAGCGCACAAGCACCGGCCAGCGGCACGTTGACCAGGAACACCGCTTCCCAGCCCCAGTACTGGGTCAGCACGCCGCCCAGCAAGGCGCCCAGAGCCAGCCCCGCTGCCGAGGCCGCGCTCCACACCGCAAAGGCGCGATTACGTGCCGGGCCTTCGGCGTACCAGGTGTTGATCAGGGCCAGGGTCGCCGGGAAGAGCATCGCTCCGCCAACGCCCTGCACCGCACGCGCCAGCACCAGCAACAGCGCGCTACCGCCCAAGCCTCCAGCCAGCGATGCCAGGGCATACAGCGACTGGCCAACGATGTAGAAACGGCGCTTGCCCAGCAGGTCTGCCGCGCGCCCACCCAGCAGCAGGAAACCGCCGAAGGCCACGCTGTAGGCGCTGACCACCCACTGCAGTTGCTGGGCGGAAAAACCCAGGCGGTTGCCGATTTCCGGCAACGCGACAAAGACGATGGTGGCGTCCAGGGCGATGATCAATTGCGCGGTGGCCAGCAGTAACAGCATCCAGCCCGACGGCTTGGCTAATGGGGTCGCGGACATCGCGAAAATCCTTGTCTGGAAAATAACCGGTCGCCAGTTTCATCCATGCTGTTTAAATGATAAACACGCCATTCACTCTTTCAGTAATGACTTTAATCATGGATCTGAACGCCCTTCGCCTACTGGTACGCGTGGCCGAAACCCGCAGTTTCACTCGGGCCGCCGGGGACCTGGGGTTGACCCAGTCCGGACTGTCCCGGGCCATTTCCCGCCTGGAACAGCAGCTCGGCGTACGCCTGCTGCAACGCAATACCCGCAGCGTCAGCCTGACCCCGGACGGCCAGGTGCTGGTGGACCGTGCCGGGCCGCTGCTGGCGGAACTGGCCCACACCGAAAACCTGTTGCGGGACCGCCGCGACTCCCCCAGCGGTGTGCTGAAGATCAGCACACCGTCGCTGTTCGGGCGCAAGGTGGTGATGCCAGTGATAGGTCAACTGATGGACCTGTACCCTGCGCTGAGCATCGAGGCGGTGATGACCGACCGGGTGGTGGACATCGTTGACGAAGGCTTCGATGCGGTAGTGCGCACTGGAGTGATCCAGGACCAGCGCCTGATTGCCCGAGCCCTGGCGCCGTTGCGCTGGGTCACAGTGGCGGCACCGGCCTACCTGGAACGCCATGGCACGCCGCAGCGGCTGGCCGATCTGCAGCGGCACAACTGCCTGACGGTGCGTAACCTGCGCAGCGGCCGGCTGGTGGACTGGCAGTTCATGGACCAGGGCAAGCCCCTGGACCTGGCCGTCCAGGGGCGCCTGATCTTCGACATCGGCGATGCTCTGGTGGACGCCGTACTCGGCGGTTTCGGCATCGCCCAGTTGATGGAGTTCGCGGTGCGCGAGGCCCTCGACGACGGCCATTTGGTCCCGGTTCTCCAAGCCCATGACGGGCGCTGCCGGGAGCTGTCGCTGGTCTATCCGCCGTCGCGCCAGTGCTCACCGAAACTGACCGCCTTCGCCGACGCCCTGGGGCAGATGAGCTGGTAAACAACCCTCAGGCGGGCTGGGCGCTTTCGGCTTGCAGAGCCTGGGGCACACTCAACAGACGGAACCGGGCAACTGAGCAGCAGCATTCGGGAGAAACTACAGCCGCACCCGCTGCACCAGAAAATCGATGAACACCCGCACCCGGGACGGCACATGACCGCCCTGCCCCACATAGAGTGCGTAGAAGCTTTCCACCGGGGACTGGTTGAACGCTTCCAGGACCGGCACCAGGCGCCCCGCAGCCAGGTCGTCGACGATGGTGAAGGCCGCCAGTTGTGCCAACCCGACACCGTGCAGCGCCAGGTGGCGCAGCGCTTCGCCGTCGCTGGCCTGCACCCGGCCAAGGGGTTGCACCAGGGTGTGCTGGCCATCGACGCCCAAGCGCCAGCCCGGCAACGCCCGGGCATAGTCGAAGCCGAGCAACGTGTGCCGGGACAGATCGTCCGGGGTCTGCGGCGTACCGCGAGCGGCCAGATAAACCGGGGAGCCGACGATGATGCCGCGGGTTTCCCCTAGCCTGCGGGCAATCAGTTGCGAGTCCAACAGCGGCCCGGTACGAATCGCCACGTCAGTCTGTTCACTCAGGAGGTCCACCAGCGCGTCGCTGTGGACCATGTCCAAAGATACCGCCGGGTACCGTTGAAGGAACTCCGCCACCAAGGGCGCCAGTACATGCAGGCCGAAGGACGCGCTGGTGTTGACCCGCACTCGGCCGATGGGCTCCCGGCCACTGCTGGCCTCGCCTTCCACCTCACGCAAGTCGGCCAGCAGGCGCACGCTGTTCTCGTAGAAGCCCCGGCCCTCGGGGGTCAGTTGCAACTGGCGGGTGGAGCGATTGAGCAAGCGCACGCCCAGGCGCGCTTCGAGGCGGGCCAACAGCTTGCTGACCGAGGAAGGGGTCACGCGCCGCAGCCGCGCAGCCGCCGACAGGCCCCCGCACTCCACCACGTTGACGAAGGTTTCCATCTCGGCAAACCGGTTGGTCTCGCTGCCCGCCATATGAATTCAACTCACAGATGCTGTTCCGGCAGGCAGTCTATTTCACTCATGGGCACGACTCTATGCTGGCGATCCTTTCATTCGAGGTATCTCCCATGAGCGTTTCACTCTCCCCGGCCCGTCACTTGCTGGTCATTGGCGGCTATGGCGTGGTCGGCACCGCAGTGGTCGACCTGATGACCAAGACCCCAGGCTGGCAACTGACCACCGCCGCCCGGCGCAGCCCGCCAGCAAGCCTGCTGGACGGCAGCCCGGCCCCGGCGCACATCCGCGTCGATCTGCTGGATGCCGCCAGCACCCAACAGGCCTTTGCCGATCTGGCCAGCGTCACCGACCTGGTGTTCTGCGCCTACAGTGAGCGTGAAAGCATGGCCGCCAGCGTCGCGCCGAACCTGGCAATGCTCGATCACAGCCTCAAGGCCCTGGGTCAGGCCGGAGCGAAGCTGCAGCAGGTGGTGCTGATCGGCGGCGGCAAATCCTATGGCGAACACCTGGGTCCCTATAAGACCCCGGCCAAGGAAAGCGACCCGCGCTTCATGGGACCGATCTTCTACAACGACCAGGAGGACTTGCTGTGGCGCACAGCCGAGCGTGAAGGTTTTGCCTGGACCGTGCTGCGCCCGGACGGAGTCATGGGGCCCAGCCTCAACTCACCGATGAACATCCTCACCGGTATCGCCAGCTTCGCCGCCATCAGCCAGGCCCTGCGCCTGCCGCTGCGTTTTCCCGGCAGCCTGGAGGCCTGGACGGCCTTGCACCAGGCCACCGATTCCAGGGTGTTGGCCGAAGCGGTGTTGTGGGCCCTGACGACAGCGAATGCCCGGCAACAGGTGTTCAACGTCACCAACGGCGATCATTTTCGCTGGCAGCAGTTGTGGCCGCAGATCGCCGGTTTCTTCGGCCTGGACAGCGCCGCGCCACAGCCGATGAACCTCGGGGTACAGATGGCGGACAAGGCGCCGCTGTGGGCCGCGATTGTCGACGCTCACGACCTGCGTCAAACACCCTTGGAACAGATCGCCGCCTGGCCCTTCGTCGACGGCTGGCTCAACGCCGGCTACGACATGGTGCAGAGCACCATCAAGATCCGCCAGGCCGGCTTTAGCGGCTGCATCGACAGCCACCAGAGCGTCCTCGAGCAGTTGCAGCGCCTGCGCGACTACCGGCTGATTCCCTGATTCAGGACGCGCCGTCCTGGGGTAGCTGGCGACCGTCCACGGCGCCGCCGATGATCAGGAAATGCCCGCCTGCCACATGGTGCAAGGTGCGCAGCGGGTCCTGCCCGTCGAAGTGCCAGCGGCCCTCGCTGAACACCCGGGTATCGGCCTGGGCGGCAATCACTTCGCCGAGGAACAGGTCGTACTGCTGGTGGTTGTGCGGCTCGGGCAGCAGCCGGCATTCCAGCCACGCCACGCAGCCTTCCAGCAATGGTGCTTGAAGCGCCTCGCCGGCAAAGCTGGCAAGACCGTAGGCGGCGAATTTGTCGCGGCCGGCCTGGCTCAGCTCCAGCCCGGAACTGTTGCCCACGCTCTGCACGATATCGGCCTGGGCGGCGCAGGGCACGTTGAGCACGAAGGTGCCCGAAGCCTCCAGCAGTTGCCGGGTCCAGGTGGACTTGTCGAGCACCACGGCGACTTTCGGCGGCAGGAAATCCAGAGGCATGGCCCAGGCGGCGGCCATGATGTTGCGCTGCCCGCCATGGGCGGCGCTGACCAGCACCGTAGGGCCGTGATTGAGCAAACGGTAAGCCTTGTCCAGAGGAACCGGACGACGAAATGCGGGCATGGCTGGCTCCTGAAAAAAATCCGATTGTAGTCCTTCCGAGGCGCCTGAATACGCCTTGATTAGGCGGACTTCCTGGATAAAGCGTCCAGCCGGCAGTGGCTTATCCAGGCCACAGCAGACACTAGACTCATCCCTCCCCTACTGTTGAAGGACTTGCGCCATGGCTGATCATTCCCTGAACAACAAAGTCGTGCTGATTGCCGGAGGGGTGAAAAACCTCGGGGGCCTGATTGCCCGTGACCTCGCCAGCCACGGCGCCAAGGCGGTCGCGGTGCACTACAACAGCAACGCCAGCCAAGCCGATGCCGACAACACCGTGGCAGCACTCAAGGCACTGGGGGTCGATGCCCACGCCTGGCAAGCCGACCTGACTCGCGCTGGCGCCGTAGAGCGTCTGTTCAACGAGGCCAAGGCGCGCTTCGGCAAAATCGACATTGCCATCAACACCGTGGGCAAGGTGCTGAAAAAACCCATCATCGAGATTACCGAAGACGAGTACGACCAGATGTTCGCGGTCAACGCCAAGAGTGCGTTCTTCTTCATCAAGGAAGCAGGCAAGCACCTGGAGGACAACGGCAAGCTGGTGACCCTGGTGACTTCGCTGCTGGGTGCCTTCACGCCGTTTTACGCCGCTTACGGCGGCTCCAAGGCTCCGGTGGAACACTTCACCCGGGCCGCCGCCAAGGAGTTCGGCGCCCGCGGTATCTCGGTGACCGCCGTAGGTCCAGGGCCCATGGACACGCCATTCTTCTACCCCGCCGAAGGCGCCGATGCCGTGGCCTATCACAAGAGCGCCGCGGCCCTTTCACCGTCCAGCAAGACCGGGCTCACTGATATCGAGGACGTGGTGCCCTTCATTCGCCATCTGGTGACCGAGGGTTGGTGGATCACCGGGCAGACCTTACTGATCAACGGCGGCTACACCACCAAGTAATCCTGGAGCCCAAGGGGTAAATTGGCCTGTCGAGCCGCGGTCTGGTTCACCTTGAACCATGCCGCGATCCACTGCCGTCAGGCGTCCCCCAAACCAGGATCGTTCCTACGATGGATAAGCTTGAACAGTATCGCGTGTTCATCCAGGTAGCCGACATGGGCAGCTTCATCAAGGCCGCCCATGTCCTGGAGCTGCCAAGGGCTACCGTCTCCTCCGCCGTGCAGCAACTGGAAACCGGCCTCGGCACCCGGCTGTTGCACCGCACCACCCGGCATGTGCAGTTGACCGCCGACGGCGCCATTCTGCTGGAGCGTGCGCGGCGCCTGCTGGCCGACGCAGCGGAGCTCAACCAGCTGTTCCATCATCGCCAGGTGGATGTCAGCGGACGCTTGAATATCGACGTGCCCAGTCGCATCGCCCGGCGCCTCATCGTCCCGGCCCTGCCCCAGTGGCTGGGACAATATCCCGGCTTGCAACTGGCCCTGGGCGCCAGCGACCGCAGCATCGACCTGGTCCAGGAAGGCATCGACTGCGCGATCCGCGTCGGCAGCCTGGCGGACAGCAGCCTGGTCGCCCGCCCCCTGGGGCAACTGGCGCTGATCAACTGTGCCAGCCCGGCCTACCTCGCCGAACACGGCGAACCCCACAGCGCCCAGGACCTGCAGAATGGCCAATGGATGGTCGGCTACGCCTCGCCGGATACGGGCCGCGAACAGCCCTGGGAATACCTGCTGGAAGGTCGCGAACACCTGCTGGGTTTACCCAGCCGGGTGATCGTCAACAACGTCGAGAACTACATCGCCTGCTGCCGCCAGGGGTTGGGGCTGATCCAGGTACCGCGCTTCGATGTACAGCACCTGCTGGAGCGTGGAGAGTTGCTGCAAGTGCTCCATGAACTGCCGGTGGCACCCATGGATATCTGCGCGCTGTACCCTGACCGCCGCCATCGCTCACGGCGGCTCAACGTGTTCATCGAGTGGTTCGCCGAGCTGATCAAGCCTCACCTTGAGGCTTGATTGCACCCGCGCGTGTCAGACCGCCAGTTGACTGGCGAACTGCCCCACTGCGCCCACGACCTTCTGCGCGCCGTCCTGAATCTCGACAATCACCGTGCCGGCCTCTGCCGCCAGGACCAGGCCTTGTTCGGCCTGCTGCCGTCCTTCGGCCATCAACTCCACCGCAGAACGGGCCATGTCCTGGTTCTGCCGCACCACGCCGACGATCTCGTCGGTGGCGTTGCTGGTGCGCGAAGCCAGTTGCCGGACCTCGTCGGCCACCACGGCGAAACCCCGCCCCTGTTCACCGGCCCGGGCCGCTTCGATAGCGGCATTGAGCGCCAGCAGGTTGGTCTGCTCGGCAATCCCGCTGATGGTCTTGACGATGCTGGCGATCACCAGCGATTGCTCGTTCAAGGCTTCGATACCATCACCGGCCTCCTCCATGCATTTGGCCAGGTCACGCATCACGTCCAGGGTCTCGGTGACCACGGCGGAGCCACGCTGGGCGCTGGTGTCGGTCTGCCGGGAAATGCTGTAGGCAATGTCCGCAGCCTCAGCGACCGAACGTTCCTGGTTCACCTGATCGGTGATCAGCGTGGCGAACTTCACCACTTTGTAGAGCTGGCCGTTGGCGTCCAGCACCGGGTTGTAAGAGGCATCGAGCCACACCACGCGCCCCTGGCTGTCGATACGCTTGAAGCGGTGGGCAACATATTCGCCGCTGTTCAAGCGCCTCCAGAACTCCTGGTACGACGGGCTTTCATACTCCTGGGGTTCGCAAAACAAACGGTGGTTCTGGCCCTGGACCTCATCCAGGCGATAGCCCATGCAGGCCAGGAACCGCGGGTTGGCAGTGAGCACCCGGCCCTGCAGGTCGAACTCGATGACCGCGGTGGAACGCAACAACGCCGCCATCAGGTTTTCATGCTCGCAAGCGCTTTCCACCGAGGCCGTCTGGTCAGTGCAGATCAACGAGTAATGATCGAGCCGCCCGGCGCCATCGCGGATCGGCTGGACGCAGGTGTGCAACCAGGCATCGCGCCCGTCGCCGCGCTGCAGGCGCAGTTGGCCGCTATAGGTTTCGTTGCGGCCCAAGGCCGCCTTGAAGGCGCGATACAGCTCCAGCGCCTGGGGATGACGCGAGACGAGGTGTTCCAGGGAATGCCCACAGAGTTGCTGAGCATCGAGGCCAAGGGTTTGAGTGAAGTTCTGGTTGACCTGGCGGATCGCCCCATCGCCATCCAGTTCGATGCTCAGCACCTGGGTTTGCAGACAGGCCTTGAATTGCTGCAGAGCATTCAGCTCGTCGCTCAAGGTGGCAAGCTGTTGCTTCAAACGTTTGTTGAACATGGATACACCGACAGACTAAGAGTGGATACAGCGATCCCTCTTGCCATCGGCCCCCGGTGACCTTTCTCCAAGCCTTGCCCAGCCTTTCAGAAATTTCTTATGCCCCGCTCAGAAACTTCCTAACTACCTTCGGTGAACCACAGACGCTCCCCTGGAGAATCAGCAGTGCCCCAGCGCCGGGGCACCCGCTACTCAGGACGACAACTGATTGGCGAACTGCCCAACCGCGCTCACCACTTTCTGCGCACCGTCCTGGATCTCGACGATCACCGTGCCGGCTTCCGCCGCCAGGGCCAAGCCTTGTTCGGCTTGCTGCTTGCCTTCGGCCATCAATTCCACGGCTTCGCGGGCCATGTCCTGGTTCTGCCGCACCACCACGACGATTTCCTCGGTGGCCTTGCTGGTGCGTGAGGCCAGTTGCCGGACCTCATCGGCCACCACCGCAAACCCCCGGCCCTGCTCACCGGCCCGGGCCGCCTCGATCGCGGCGTTGAGGGCCAGCAAGTTGGTCTGTTCGGCAATCCCGCTGATGGTCTTGACGATGCTGCCGATCACCTGGGACTGCTCATTCAGAGCGCCGATGCCGTCGCCGGCGTCCTGCATGTGCTTGGCCAGGTCACGCATCACTGCCACCGCCTCGGTGACCACGGTGGTGCCGCGCTGGGCACTGCTGTCGGTCTGCAAGGAAGTGCTGTAGGCAATGTTCGCCGCTTCGGCCACCGCCAGTTCCTGGTTCACCTGCTCGGTGATCACGGTGGCAAACTTGACCACCTTGTAGAGCTTGTTGTTGGCGTCCAGCACCGGGTTGTAGGACGCCTCCAGCCAGACCACACGGCCATGGGCATCGATGCGCTTGAAGCGTTCAGCAATGAACTCCCCGGCATTCAGGCGTTTCCAGAACGCCTGGTAACCCGCGCTGTTGTACTCCTCCGGCTCACAGAACATCCGGTGATGCTTGCCCTTGATCTGCGCCAGGCTGTAGCCCATGCCCGACAGGAACCGCGCATTGGCATTCAGCACGTTGCCATTGAGGTCGAACTCGATCACCGCCGTGGAGCGCACCAGGGCGCCGATCAGGTTCTCGTGCTCCCGGGAGGCCTCGATGGTACGCGTCAGGTCGCTGGAGAAAATCGCGAAGGACTTGATCTGCCCCTCGGAATCACGAATCGGCTGGGAGATCGAACGCAGCCAAGCTTCCTCACCATTGCCGCGCAGCAGTCGCACCGCTCCGGCAAAGTGCTCGCCCCGGGTCAGGGTCGCCTTGAAGCGCTGATGAAATTCGTCGTGCTTGACGTGGGCCGGGACAATATCCTCCAGGGCCCGGCCCACCAGATCGCCGCTCTTGTAGAGCATTTCCTGGGCGAAATTGTGATTGACCGATTGAATCCGTCCATCGGCGCTCAAATTGATCACGAGCATCTCGCTTTCAAGACTTTCCTTCACTTGCTGAAGGCTCGAAAGTTCTTCACGAAGAGTCGACAGCTCTTGCTTCAAGCGTTTATTGAACATGGGGATGCACCGGGGACTGAAAAAATAGTCTGCTTTGGGCCTAACATCGGCCCTGAAAGAGTTTTCTTAATAGTCATTAGGACTTGTCTGACAAAAATAATTCAACGGCATGCAAAGCCCCTCGATACGGGGCTTTCGCCGAGGATTTACCGCCCCCATGGAGCGCGTATAGTCAGCTTCGGGAAAATCAACGCTGATCGACGGAGTTGGACCATGGATGCATCACGCAAGGCACTTTTCCAACAGGCAGCGGCGCGGGTCGGGCACAGTTTCGAGGGCGAGATGCGCATTGGCGGCAACTATGTACCGGCGGTGCGCAACGGTGATGAGGTGTATGTCAGCGGACAGATCCCGCGCATCGACAATACGCTGGTGGTGGTGGGCCGGGTCGGTGCCGAAACGTCCCTGGAGCAGGGCCGCCACGGGGCGCAGATATGTACGTTGCGAGCCTTGGCGATCCTTCAGCAAATGCTTGGCGACCTGCAGCGGATCAAACGGATTCTGCGGATTAACGTCTATGTCCAGAGTGCCGCGGACTTCACCCAGCAGAGCGAGGTGGCCGACGGTGCCTCGGAAGTCCTGTATTCGATTTTCGCCGAAGCCGGCGTGCACACCAGGACCTCGGTAGGGGTCTATCAGTTGCCGAAAAATGCCTCAGTGGAAGTCGACATGATTGTCGCCCTGCACCCCGAACCGACGCACGACTGACCGCCAGCGTGCTGGCCGGGCCGACCACTCCGGGCCCGGCACCCGCACTCCGGCAGCCCATGGATCAGCTGCCGTTGTTACGGCACTGGCCCATGACCTGGTACTCGATGGTCTTGAGCTGGCCGGCGGAGTCCTCATAGGTCATGCGCGACGGCACCACTGTGCAGGCCTTGATCGGCGCGGTCACGTTGACCACCTTGGCGATATCCAGCTTCATGCCATACCGGTAGTTCTGCACCACTGGGGCCGATTTGCCCTGGTTGGCCGCATAGAGCTCCATGGCCTTCTGGTTTTCCACCATGGCCCGGGCAAAGGTGCGATCACCACCACCTTCGGCCAAGGCCAGGGAAGAGAGGGACAGCAACAGCGCAGCGATACTCAGGTTGAATGACTTCATGACAGTTTCCTCGTCCAGTTGACCCCAGCGAGGATAAACAGCCAACCCTGTCAGGATGATCGCAGGCACATTACTTATCTGTAAGGCAGGTTCCAGGTGCCCGGCAGCCAGCGACAAGAGGCCCGCCCCATCGAGGTTTCAGGCTCTCTGGCCGAGGCTTGGCACGAGGCTTTCTTGCACAATTGTAATCACCGGGTCACCCCGCCGTTATCTGCTGTTTGCAACTATCGACAGCGACTTTCAAGGCGCTTCAACGCCTGTTGGTCGACCCCATAAGAACGCCTCTGGCGATACAAAAGTTGATAGCTGCCAACACTCAGGAGCGACCCCCAATGCGTATCAATCCCCCCTTGTCCCTGTCCGTGCTCGCTGCGGTGCTGGGACTCAGTCCTGTGGCGGCAGTGGCCGCCGAGGAACGGCCCGAAGGCTTTGTCGAAGGCAGCCGCCTCGACTTGCTGCTGCGCAACTTCTACTTCAACCGTGACGACCGCAAGGGCCAATCCAGCCCTACCGGCAACGGCTACTCCGAAGCCTGGGCCCAAGGCCTGATCGGCAAGTTCGAATCCGGCTTCACCCAGGGCACTGTCGGTTTCGGCATCGACGCCTTCGCCATGTACGGCCTCAAGCTGGACTCCGGCAAGGGCCGCAGCGGCGGTGGCGGTTCCTTCGGCATGCTGGCGCTCAACCACGACAACGAGCCCGCCGACGGCTACGGCAAGGCCGGGGGCGCGGTGAAACTGCGGGCGCTGGATACCGTGGTCAAGGTCGGCGATGTATTCCCCAAGACCCCGGTGGTGCACTACGGCGACTCGCGCCTGCTGCCGGAAAGCTTTCGCGGAGTGACCCTGCAGAACACCAGCATCGACGGCCTTGACCTGCAGGGCGGACGCCTGCATGCCATGAGCCAACCCGACAGCAGCGGCATGCGCGACGGCTTCGCGACGTTCTACGCGGGCAAGGTGGACTCGCCCTGGATCGGCTACTTCGGCGGCGACTACCGGCTCAACCCCAACCTCGGTTTCAGCCTCTACAGCAGCCGCCTGAAAGACGCCTGGGATCAGTACTACTTCGGCGCCACGGGCAACTACCCAGTGTCCGACGACCTGACGCTGTTCAGCGGCTTCAACTATTACAAGGCCGTGGATGAAGGCAAGAAACTCCTCGGCGAATTCGACAACAACATCTGGAGCGCCAAAGTCGGCGCTACCTACGGCGCCCATACCCTGGCCCTGTCGCACCAGCGCAACAACGGCAACGATGATTTCGACTACTTGCGCCAGTCGGACTCGATTTTCCTCGACAACTCGATCCAGTACAGCGATTTCAACTCGCCCAAGGAACGCTCGTGGATGGTCCGCTACGACCTCGACATGCAGCCCTTCGGCATTCCCGGACTGTCCTTCATGACCCGCTACGCGCGCGGCAGCGGCGCCGACTACAGCCACGCCAACTCGGTGTACATGCGCCGCGATGCGGCAGGTGATCCGTTGACCGACCAACGTCGTTGGGAACGGGACATCGAGGCCAAGTATGTGGTCCAGGGCGGCACTCTCAAGGACCTGTCCCTGCGCATCCGCCAGGCAACCATCCGCTCCAGCCAGTTCGAGTCCGACCTGGAAGAGTTCCGGCTGATTGTCGAGTACCCGCTGGCGCTGCTCTGACCTCTCTGGCCGGGCAGGTTGAGGCCTGTCCGGCGTTAAAACTTCTTCACAGACTCATGGCTTTCAGAACTGTAATATCAGCCTCACCTTCTCGTTAGGTTGGCCTCCATATACTCCCGGACACACTTGGACTTGCCGTACTTTCCCACGGCCGGACAGCGTGTCAGGAGAGCGTCCATGCACCCAACCCAACTGTTGTTGATCGGCCTTCTGGCCACTACCAGCTCCGCTGTCTGGGCTGCTGATGGCAGCGAACGCCCACAGCAGGTCCGCGAAGCCTTCCTGGCCAGCCAGGAGCAGATTCACGGCGAAGCCAACCAGGAAACTGCCACCACCGGTGGCACCGGCAATAGCCCCCCCGATGCTTCAACGCCGCCGGCGGCCGAAGAAGATATTTGACGGCAATTGCCTGCAGAGCACATTCATCTCTGAAGCGTTTTTTTTGATGCTCCTTTGGAAAGAGATGAATTTTTAGCGTCCCGTTTGGGGCGCTTTTTTTTGCCTGCGATTTGTCCTCGGCATCCAACCTTGGGGCAGCGGCTACACCGGTCGATCGCAACGATGCAGGTGCGACACGGCTACAGGTTCGGCCCCAGGATTGGGAAGTACGCCAGGGAAATAAAAACCCCGCCCCTGGGTCACAGGGGCGGGGTTGGGTGATGCCAGGCAAGCGGTCAGTTGCTCAGCATGTCCTGCAACTCCCGCTCCTCCTCCTTGCGATGCGCCCAGTAATACAGCGCAGGCAAGACCAGCAGGGTCAAGGCGGTAGAGGAGATAATGCCGCCGATCACCACGGTGGCCAGCGGCCGCTGCACTTCGGCACCGGTACCGGTGGCCAGGGCCATGGGGATGAAGCCGAGGGAGGCAACCAGCGCGGTCATCAGCACCGGCCGCAACCGGGTCAGTGCCCCTTCGTTGACCGCCACCGCAAGCGTTCGCCCTTCCTCACGCAGGTTGCGGATGAAAGCGATCATCACCAGGCCATTGAGCACGGCCACCCCGGACAGGGCGATAAAACCCACCCCCGCCGAGATCGACAGCGGGATATCCCGCAGCCACAACGCCATGATCCCGCCCGTCAGGGCGAAGGGAATCCCGGTGAACACCAGCAGCCCATCCTTGAGGTTGTTGAACATCATGAACAGCAAGCCGAACACCAACAGCAGCGCCACCGGCACCACGATTTCCAGGCGCTTGGAGGCCTCCTGCAACTGCTCGAACTGCCCCCCCCAGGTGATCCAATAACCTGTGGGGATCGTCACCTTGTCGCCGATGGCTACAGTGGCCTCCTCGACAAACGACCCCATGTCTCGCCCTCGCACGTTGGCGCTGACAATCACCAGACGCTTGCCATTCTCACGGCTGACCTGGGCCGGGCCGAGCACCAGATCGACATTGGCCACTTCCGACAAGGCAATGAACCCCAGTTGGCCATTGCTGCTGCCGGCGCTCGCGGCCACCGGAATCAGCAAGCGCGAAAGCCCGTCGATGTCGGTGCGCATCGGGTCGGACATGCGCACCAGCATGTCGAAGCGCCGGTCGCCTTCATACAGGATGCCGGCCTTGCGGCCACCGACCGCAATCGCCACTGCGTCCTGCACATCACCCACGTTGAGGCCAAAACGCGCGGCCTTGTCACGATCAACACTCACCGTCAGCACCGGCAAACCGGAGGTCTGCTGCACCTTCACCTCGGCGGCGCCCTCCAGCTTCTGCAAGGTCTGCGAGATTTCCTCGGCGGTCTTGTTCAATACGTCCATATCGTCGCCGAAGACCTTCACCGCGACGTCACTGCGCACCCCGGAAATCAGCTCGTTGAAGCGCAGCTGGATCGGCTGCGACAGCTCATAGACGTTACCCGGCTGGCTGTTACTGACCCGCTCGATATCGGCAATGATTGCCTCGCGCGACTTGCGCGGGTCCGGCCACTGGTCCTTGGGCTTGAGCATCAGGTAGGCGTCGGAGATGTTCGGCGGCATCACATCGGAAGCGATCTCGGCGGTGCCGGTACGGGCGAACACGCGCTCGATTTCCGGTACCTGGGCCACCAGGGCTTTCTCCAGGGCTTTCTGCATTTCCACCGATTGCGTGAGACTGGCATCCGGCACGCGCATCGCCTGCTGGGCGAAGTCACCTTCACTCAGGCTAGGGATAAACTCGCTGCCCATGCGGCTGGCCACCAGGCCCGACAACAGCACCGTGAGGAACGCCAGGCCGAAGGCCAGGGAGCGATGGTTCATGACCCAGTTGAGCACCGGTTCGTAACCACGCCGAGCGTTGCGCATGACGAAGTTTTCCTCCTCCTTGACCTTGCCGGTGACAAACAACGCAATCGCCGCTGGCACAAAGGTCACCGAGAGAATCATCGCCCCCAGCAAGGCGATCACCACAGTGAAGGCCATCGGGTGGAACATCTTCCCGGCCACCCCGGACAGGGCAAAGATCGGCAGGTACACCACCATGATGATCAGCTGTCCGTAGATCAGCGCGCGCCGGGCTTCCTTGGCCGCGGCAAAGACTTCATGCAGGCGTTCGGAGCGGGTCAGCAAACGCCCATGATGTTTCTGCGCATGGGCCAGGCGGCGAATGGCGTTCTCGACGATCACCACCGCGCCATCGACGATGATCCCGAAGTCCAGGGCTCCCAGGCTCATCAGGTTGGCACTGACCTTGTTGGTGAACATCCCGGTAAAGGTGAACAGCATCGCTAGCGGGATCACCATCGCGGTGATCAGCGCCGCACGGATATTACCCAGGAACAGGAACAGAATGGCGATGACCAGCAACGCGCCTTCGAGCAGGTTTTTCTTCACCGTGGCCACGGCCTTGTCCACCAGGTTGGTGCGGTCGTACACGGTCACCGCCGTCACGCCCTTGGGCAGCGAACGGTTGATCTCGGCCAGCTTGGCGCCGACTACCTGCGACACGGTGCGGCTGTTTTCACCCACCAGCATGAACACCGTACCGAGCACCACTTCGCGGCCGTTTTCGGTGGCCGCACCGGTACGCAACTCACGACCAATGTCCACGGTCGCCACGTTGCTGACGCGAATCGGCGTGCCGTCCACAGTGTTGATCACGATGTTGGCGATGTCTTCGATGGACTTGACCTGGCCCGGCGCGCGGATCAGCAACTGCTGGCCGTTGCGCTCGATGTAGCCGGCACCGACGTTGGCGTTGTTGCGCTCCAGCGCGGTCATCAGGTCGCTCAGGCTCAGGTTGTAGGCCGCCAGGCGCTTGGGGTCCGGGGCGATCTGATAGACCTTGGCGAAACCGCCGATGGTGTTGATCTCGGCCACACCCGGCACGTTGCGCAGCTGCGGGGCGATCACCCAGTCCTGGATCACCCGCAGGTCGGTCGGCGTGTAGGGCGTGCCATCCTCCTTGAGCGCCCCCTCCTCGGCCTCCACGGTCCAGAAGAAGATCTCGCCCAAGCCGGTGGAGATCGGGCCCATGCTCGCCTCCACACCCTCGGGCAGTTTCTCGCGGGCCACTTGCAGGCGTTCGTTGACCAACTGGCGGGCGAAGTACAGGTCGGTGCCCTCCTTGAAGATCACCGTGACCTGGGACAGGCCCGAACGCGAGGTCGACCGCGTCTGCTCCAGACCCGGCAGACCGGCCATCGCCACCTCCACCGGGTAGGTAATGCGCTGCTCGGTTTCCAAAGGCGAGTAGCCGGGCATGGAGGTGTTGACCTGGACCTGGACGTTGGTGATGTCCGGTACCGCGTCGATGGGCAGTTTCTGGTAGCTGGCGATGCCCACCCCGGCCATCAGCAGCACTGCCAGCAGCACGATCAGGCGCTGCTCGATAGCGAATTGAATGATGCGTTCAAACATGGGAAGTCACTCTGTATGTGTAGCCGCTCGGGGGGTGCTGCGAATCAATGGCCGTGTTCAGCCGAGCCTTTGCCCAGTTCGGACTTGAGGATGAAGCTGCCAGTGGAGGCCACCTGTACTCCAGCATCCAGCCCCTGCTTGATTTCGACGAAGCCGCCTTCGCTGCCGCCCAGCACCACCGGCGTAGCCTGGAAACCTTCGGCGTTGCGCACGAATACCGAGGGTTTATCTTCTACGGTCTGAATCGCGCTTTGCGGCACGACCACACCCGCCTCATAGCTGTCGGTTGCCACCTGTACCGAGACAAACAACCCCGGCCGCCAGGCATCGTCAGGATTAGGCACCGTGACCCGCACCGTGGCGGTGCGGGTCTGTTCGCCCAGCAGGCTGCCGACATAGGCGACCCGGCCCTGCACCTGAGTGCCCAGCTCTGTGGAATGGACGGTGACGGGCTTGCCGACCTGGACCTTGTTCAAGTCCTTGGGAAATACCCCGAACGTGACCCAGACCTGGGACAGGTCGGACAGGGTGAAGGCCGCGCTGGTTTCACTGACCACCTCGCCGACGCTCAAGTGTTTTTCCACCACCACGCCGTCGAACGGCGCGCGCATTTCGTAGCGATTGCCGCCCACCAGTTGCGCGCTGCCACTCAGGGCGTTCATTTTCTGCCGAGCGTTGTTGAGGGCGATTTCCGCCTCTTGCAGGGTCTGGCGCGCCAGCAGGTAATCCTGCTCGGCGGAGATCTGATCGACCCACAACTGGCGTTCGCGCGCAAAGGTGGTACGGGCCAGTTCGACCCTGCGGCCGGCGCCCGCCAATTCGCTGCGCAGGTCAGAGATCTGCTGGCTGGCGATGACCGCTAGCAAGTCCCCCTTCTTCACGCTCTGGCCGAGGTTGGCCTTGACCGACTCCACCACCCCGGCGGCCCGCGGCACGATATGGGAAGTACGGTCCTCGTCGAAACGAATCTCCCCCGGCAGGCTGAGCAGGCGATTGATCCCGCGCGGACCGGCCACGACCAGTTCGATGCCGGCGCTGTTGATCTGTTCGGCGCTGAGTTCCAAGTGACCTTCCGGCTCCTCCTCAGCATGCCCGGCCGGCTCATTCGCAGCAGGGGCCTGGAGGCTGACAGGTTGCGGATTGGCCAACAGGTCCGGCAGCAGCAAGGCTGCCAGCCCCAGGCCGGCCACCGCCGTGATCGCCACAACAAGGCTGCGTTTTTTGTCCATGGGTGCTCCTGAAAGAATCGAGGGACGGCGGCGCCAGGCGCAGCCTTACGAGGTCGATGGAAAGAAAAATTCGCCGAGGGCCCGGTGCCATTCGTGAATGCACCAGTGCCGGGGTAGCTCATCGGTGGTTGCCGCAGGCATCGCGCTGCAGTCGCTGAGCAGCAACGCGGCGAGGCATGCCAGCCGCAACCCGCGGGATTTCACCAACCGCTGAGGTCGCCATAGATGCGTTCGATCCGCACCCAGGCATCGGTGGTTTGCGCCACGGCGGCAAGGTACTGGCTGCGAGCACCGATCAACGTGCGCTGCGCGTCCAGGACTTCGAGGAAACTGAACTTGCCCATCTCGAAGCCGCGGGTGGCGCTGTCCACCGCGCTCTGGGCGGCGGGCAGAATGGTCTGGTTGAAGGACTGCACTTCGCCCTTTGCCGTGCTCCATTGCGCCAGCGCCTGGCGGGTTTCAGTGCGCAGACGCAGCTCGGTGGCGTTACGCAGGTCGCGGGCCTGATCGGCACGCCGAGCGGCGGAGAGCACATTGCCCTGGTTGCGGTTGAACAGCGGCAACGGCATCGACAGCCCCACCAGGTTCACCCGTTCACGAACCGTGGCGTCGTACTGGCTGCCGATGCTGACGTCGAGGTCGGGGATGCGCTGGGCTTTTTCCAGGCCCAGGGACGCCTCGCGCTGGACGATTTCCTGCTCCGCCAGGCGCAGTTCCGCAGTCTCCTGCAAACGACTCAGCAACTGCGCCGAAGCTGGCAGCGGGGCCACCGTCAACGGCTGTTCCTGCACCGCGCCAAAATCCGTGGTGGCAGTGCCTGTAACCCTGGCCAGCTGCCGATAGGCGTTGTCCTGCTCCATCTGCCCACGGTTGAGTTCCAGGCGAATCTCCGCCAGTTGTACCTGGGCCCGAGTGGCTTCCACCGGCGAGGCCTTGCCGGCATTGACCCGGCCCTGGGCCACGCTGAGGCCACGCTCGGCCAGGGCCAGGGAACGTCCGGCCAGTTGCGTGCGCTCCTGGGCCCGCAAGGCGGCGTAATACACCTCCAGGACATCGGCACGCAGTTGATTGCGTCGACGTTCCAGCTCCAGGTCCGCCAATTTCTGAGCGCGACTGGCCACCTCCACCCGGGCCCCGCGCTTGCCCCCCAGCTCCAGCGCCTGGCTGAGCTTGATCGAGGTGGTGCGCGAATCCCTCCGGGTGTCTTCGGCATCCACCGACAGCACCGGATTGGGTATCAGCCCCGCCTGCTGGCGCGCGCCCTGGGCAATCTCGATCTCCCAGCGTGCAGCGGCCAGTTCAGGGTTGTTGGCAAAGGCCTTGGCCAGGGCGCTGTCGAGGCTCAACGCGGGTTGTTCAGCGGCGCTCACAGACTGCGCGGCAAAAGCCAGTAGCAGCACCGCAGAGCAGAAACGCACAGCCTGGGCGGGTGTTCTCGGGAAGTTCGACATGACAGGTTCCGGCCCCTACAGAGGCAAAGTGGCTGCGGAACGGCAGCGGAACATATCGTCAGGTATTCAAAAGAGTATTTAGCCGATATGAAACTGCAACATTCCGCCCATTGAAAGAGAGCGTTTCAAGATCGGCCAACTTTAACTTTCACTCCTTATCAGCAGGGTGGCGCAAATATTACAAATCCGTTAGCCAAGGCTCTGGATCAAGGTTTTGTATTAATATCCGGCCACTCCAAGATATCCGCGCTGATACTTTCAAAGTGCTGCAGCCTAACTTTCCAGCATTTGAAACTGCACATGGGCAGGTGTTCTTCCAGCTCATTAATCCAGTTCTTATTCGCGACTTTCTTGCACTGCCTCTTATCTGCCGAGAACCTCATCAGCATGCGTATCCTGGTTATTGAAGACGAACTCAAAACTGCCGACTACCTGCATCAGGGACTGACTGAAAGTGGCTATGTGGTGGATTGCGCCAACACCGGTGCGGACGGCCTGCACCTGACCCGCCAGCACGCGTATGACCTGGTGATTCTCGACGTCAACCTGCCATACATCGACGGTTGGGGAGTGTTGTGCCAGATCCGCGAGGACAGCAACACCCGGGTCATGATGCTCACCGCCCAGGGGCGGCTGGCGGACAAGATCAGGGGCCTGGACCTGGGTGCCGATGATTACCTGGTCAAGCCGTTCGAGTTTCCCGAGTTGCTGGCCCGGGTCCGTACCTTGATGCGCCGCAGCCAACAGGCACCGGTACCGGATGTGCTGCGGGTTGCCGACCTGGAGCTGGACCAGGGCCGGCATCGGGCCTTTCGCGGCAAACAGCGCATCGACCTGACCACCAAGGAGTTCGCCTTGCTGCACCTGCTGATGCGCCAGAGCGGCGTGGTGCTGTCCCGGACCCAGATCATCTCCTTTGTCTGGGACATGAATTTCGACTGCGACACCAATGTGGTGGAAGTCTCGATCCGCCGCTTGCGGGCGAAGATCGACGATCCTTTCGACACCAAGTTGATCCACACCTTGCGCGGCGTGGGTTACGTACTCGAAGAGCGCGACTGAGCCGGCAACAACCTATTCGCGGTTGCAGGAGCCTGCACCGGCACCCATCAAGAAAGTAACCCGCAGAGCATCATCAGTGCTCAGGCTGCTGTTGATGAAACCCCGCCTGCTCCACCTGCAAGGTGACATGGGCGATGTCGAACTGCTCCTGCAGCAACTCGGTGACCTGCGCCAGGATCGCCTGCTCATCCCGTCCCTCCAACTGGGCCACCAGGTGTGCACTGAGCACGTTCTTGCCGCTGGTCAGGGCCCATATATGCAAGTCATGCACCTCGCTGACCCCAGGTACCTGGCGCATGCCCTGCTCCACCTGATCGATATCGATTCCGTCCGGCACCCCTTGCAGGAGCACGTTCATGCTCTCCTTGAGCAAGGTCCAGGTCCGTGGCAGCACCCAGAAACCAATGGCCGCCGCCGCCACCGAGTCGACCCAGCCCCAGCCGGTATAGATGATCACCACCGCGGCGATGATCACCCCCACCGAACCCAGCATGTCGCTCCAGACTTCCAGGTAGGCCCCCTTGACGTTGAGGCTTTCGCTGCTGCCTGAAGCCAGCAGGCCCATGGAGATCAGGTTGACGATCAACCCCAGCAGCGCAATCACCAGCATGCCCGTGGACTGGATTTCGGCCGGCGCCTGCAAGCGTTGCCAAGCCTCGAACAAGATGTAGAACGCCACCACAAACAGCAGCAGAGCATTGAACGCGGCAGCGAGGATCTCGAAGCGCGCGTAACCGAAGGTGCGCTTGCGATCCGCCGGGCGCTTGGCAATCTGGATCGCCACCAGGGAAATGGCCAACGCCAGGGTGTCGGTCATCATGTGTGCAGCATCTGACAGCAGCGCCAGGCTGCCGGTGACAAAGGCGCCGATGACCTCGGCGATCATAAAGCTGCCAGTCAGCCCCAGGGCCATCCACAACTTGCGTTCATGCCCGGCCCGCACTTGGCCGTGACTGTGTCCTGCCCCCATGGAACATCCTCCTGTGGCTTCAACAAGCGTCGACCTGATGATAGTTCGATTGCCCGTTGTACCTGCGCTGGATGAACGGATTGTCATCGTGCGGTTATCTGGCGGTTATCCATGGCAGCGATATTGTTAGCTGGCTAATCAATGCACCAAAACCGGGCAAAGCCCCTCTG
Organism: Pseudomonas sp. Fl5BN2; assembly: GCF_009908205.1. Classification (NCBI taxonomy): domain Bacteria; kingdom Pseudomonadati; phylum Pseudomonadota; class Gammaproteobacteria; order Pseudomonadales; family Pseudomonadaceae; genus Pseudomonas; species Pseudomonas sp. Fl5BN2. The sequence continues at coordinate 250,780 of NZ_JAAARL010000009.1, forward strand.
TGGCAGGCATCTCGGCTATCCTCCAGAAAAAGTGAAACAAAAAGTTACAGACAAAAATAGCCGATTGAGGAGTCCCGCCTTGGATGTATCGACTGCCGCCTGGATGATTCACGACACCCGCCTGATTCTCTGTTGCCTGCTGGCCATCGCCACCATCATCGTGCTGATCAGCGCCACCAAACTGCCGCCGTTCCTGTCGATCCTGATCGGCACCTTTATCGCCGGGGTCGGCGCCGGCCTGCCGCCGGAGGACGTGGCCAAGGCCTTCAGCAAGGGCGCCGGGGCGATTCTCGGCGAGGCCGGGATCATCATCGCCCTGGGCTCGATGCTCGGTGCGCTGATGGCCGAGTCCGGCGCCGCCGACCGTATCGCCTCGACCCTGCTGGGCCTGGGCAAGGGAAAATCCCTGCCTTGGGTCATGGCCCTGGTGGCGATGGTCATCGGCCTGCCGCTGTTCTTCGAGGTCGGCCTGGTAATGATGGTGCCGATCATCTTCGTGATGGCTCGCCGCTCGGGCTTGCCCCTGCTGAAAATCGCCATTCCGGCCCTGGCCGGGATGACCACCCTGCATGCGCTGATGCCGCCACACCCGGGCCCGCTGATCGCGGTCAGTGCCCTGCACGCCGATCTCGGCCTGACCATGTTGCTGGGTTTCTGCATCGCCGTGCCGGCGGTGATCCTGGCCGGCCCGCTGTATGGCAACTGGTTGTCCAAACGCATGCACGTGGAGGAACCGGCGGAACTCGGCGCGCTGTTCAGCGCCCCGCCCAAGGCCCCGCGCCAGCCGAGCTTCGGCGTGTCGCTGCTGATCATCCTGTTGCCGGTGCTGCTGATGCTCGGCAGCACCTTGGCCAAGGTGGCCATGAGCCCGGAAAACACCCTGGCCCTGACCCTGAAGTTTCTCGGCGAGCCATTGATTGCCCTGGGCATTGCGGTGATTGCCGCGGTGATCTGCCTCGGCTGGGCCAACGGCATGGCCCGGGACCAGGTGGGCAGTACCTTGCGTAAAAGCCTGGCGCCGATTGCCGTGCTGCTGCTGACCATCGGCGCTGGTGGCGGACTCAAGCAGACCCTGCTGGATGCCGGGGTCAGCCAGACCATCAGCAAGGTGGCCGAGGGTGCGCACCTGCCGTACATCCTCCTGGCCTGGCTGATCGCCGTAGCCCTGCGCCAGGCCACCGGTTCGGCGACAGTTGCCACCACCACGACCGCGGGCATCCTGGCGCCGATGATGGCTGGACTGGCGGCCACCCAAAGCTCCCTGGTGGCCCTGGCCATCGGTGCCGGCTCGGTGTTCTTCTGCCATGTGAACGACGCCGGGTTCTGGATGGTGCGCGAGTATTTCGGCCTGCAGCTCAAGCAGACGCTGTGGGTCTGGTCGGTGCTACAGACCATCGTCTCGCTGGTAGGCCTGGCGGGTACCCTGCTGCTCTGGCACTGGCTGCAATAACTACGCTTGCGCGCAACGCGTCCCCCCTGTTGCATGAGTGATGGCGCTGTAGAATGCCGCTTCATTCTCAGCGCGAAGGGACCGCCATGCACCATCAGCCTTGGATATCCGGCCTTGCCGTTGCCCTGCTGCTGGGGGTCGGCGCAGGCTGGACGCCGGCCCAGGCGGCACCGCTGGACTGCAGCCAGATCAGCGTCAGCGAACAGGTTGATCGCTGCGCCCAGCAGGACAAGGAGCGCGCCGACGACGCCCTGAACCAGCGTTATCAGGCGCTGCTGGAGCGGGTCCACAACCTCTACCCCAGCAGCCTGCTGCAAGAGCAGGAATACCTCGGCAAATTGAAGAACGCCCAACGCGCCTGGATCAAATACCGCGACAGCACCTGCGTGCTGGAGGCCTTTGAAGTGGAACCGGGCAAGCCGGCCCACGTCACCCTGATCAATCTCTGCGTGACCCGCCTGAGCAATGAGCGCACCCACTATCTGGACCAACTGCTCGCCCAATAACCATGCCCACCGCGCATGCCGGCCCAGGCTTGCCAGCGTAGGCATCATCGGCGCCCAGCCAAGACTCACGGGCGGCTACGGCTGGCGCGACTTCAGGGCCTGGAGCAGTAGGCAGGCAAGGCTGGTGAACCAGGCAAAACACAACATGCCCAGGGCGGACTCGCGCTGGCGCAGGCGTTCCTGGCATTGATCGGCTCTGGAACACTGGGCACGACACCACTCCTGGTCGTCGTGCAGGCAACTGAGCAAATAGCCCCGCAGGTGACTGAGCGCAAGGACCTGTCCGGAGAGCTGTGAAAGCGGCACCTTGAGTTGAGTGAAATCTCGATTCAGGCGCAAACGCTGGCGTTCACCACTGTCGATCTCCTCGATCAGCAGCGCCCCCGCCTCCACTGCCACCACACGGGCCATGAGGCCGTCGGGGCTGGCACCTTCCAGACCATAGTCCTGCAGATTGCAGGTCCAGGCCTCGATCAGGGCAAACGCCAGCCCCAGCACAAAGCTCACCAGAGCTACTTGCAACAGCGGCGCCAGGGTGGAGAAATTTCGCAAGGAACACAGCGTCGAACGAATCAAGACAGCTCCCGGAAACCCATGCGCAGGCCGCGCATTCCGGGAGATTAGCGGGAAAAACCCGCGGGGCTGAAGGTGAATCTTCAGCCCGATTCCAGCCTGGATTCAGGCGTGGTGTAGCGAAGGCTCTAGCTCGCTGTTTGGCTCAATCACTAGCCGCTGAAAAAAGTTCACCAGGCCAATCAGCGACACCAATCTCCTTGCGCCGAGGCTTGCCGCTCCTCGCCCACGCGCCCGCCAAAGTAGGCGGCACTGGCCACCCCGACCGCCCCCATCACCGCGCAGTAGATCACGCAGATCCAAGGGCTCCAGGGCATCAGGGCAATCAACAGCAACGGAGTGGTACTGGCCCAGAGGGCATAGGCAATGTTGTACGTGAAGGAAATCCCGGAGACTCGAATTCGTGCCGGGAACAGGCTGACCATCACTGAAGGCACCGCCCCCACCACGCCGCAACTCAGGCCGGCAATGGCATAGGCCAGGCCGATCCAGTCACCGCCGCTGATCAGGCAGCCATAGAGCACGGCGATTCCCAGGGGCAGCAGCAGGCTGTAGAGCATCACTGTGCGCCAGGCGCCGAGGCGGTCGACGATCAGACCCGCCAGCACGCAGCCGAGGTTGAGGAAGACGATGCCCAGGCTGCTCAGGGCAAAGGTGTGGCTGGCGCTCATGCCGAAGCTTTTCTGCATCATGGTCGGGGTGATGACCACGAACACCACCACCGCCGAGGTCAGCACACAGGTGAGGATCAGTGCCGGCAGGATCGCCAGCCGGTGCTCGCGCAATACGGTGCGCAGGGGCAACTCGCCCGCCGCATCGCTCTGGTTCTGCAGCGCTACGAACACCGGGGTTTCGCTCAACCAGCGGCGCAGCCAGACCCCGATCACGCCAAACACTCCGCCCAGCAGGAAGGGATAACGCCAGGCGTAATCGAGGATTTCCTCGGGGCTGAACACCCGCGCCAGCAACGTCGCGGTCAGGGCACCCAGCAGGTAGCCGAAGGTCAGCCCGGCCTGGAGAAAGCCTAGGGCGTAGCCGCGATGGGCGCGTGGCGAATGCTCGGCGACAAACACCCAGGCACTGGGCACCTCACCGCCCACGGCGGCACCTTGCAGCACCCGCAGGACGAGCAACAGCAAGGGCGCGAAGTAACCGATCTGGGCGTAGGTGGGCATGATGCCGATCAGCAGACAGGGCAGCGCCATCATCAGGATGCTCAGGCTGAAGACCTTCTTGCGCCCCAGCCGGTCGGCGAAGTGCGCCATCAGAATCCCGCCCAGAGGCCGGGCCAGGTAGCCGGTAACAAAGATCCCGAAGCTTTGCAGCAGGCGCAGCCATTCGGGCATTTCCGGGGGGAAGAACAGCTGGCTCAGGGTCAGGGCGAAAAATACGAAGATAATGAAGTCGTAGATTTCCAGGGCTCCGCCCAGGGCGGCCAGGCCCAGGGTCTTGTAGTCGGAGCGGGAAAACCGCGCCGGCGACGCTGCAGTGGAGGGGGTCATAAGGCAACTCAATGGCGGCACAAAGCAAAGGCGCCATGGTCTACGCAAACGTTCCGGGGAACAACCCACCCATTGCCCTGGGTCGGTTTTCTGCGCTTTCCTGTGCATTGAATGCCCCGGCGCCAGGCCAATAATCAGGCACTTTCCAACCCCTGCAAAACCAGGAAAGTCGTCATGAGCATACATACCCGCACCCGCCGCCTGAGCGTCCCGCAACTGGTGGCCATGAAGGGCCGGCAGAAAATCGTCTCCCTTACCGCCTACACCAGCCATATGGCGCGACTGATGGACCCCTTCGTCGACTTCATCCTGATCGGCGACTCCACCGCCATGGTCGGCTACGGGCGTACCTCGACCCTGGACATGAACCTTGCCGAAATCATCGCCCACACTCGTGCCGTGGTGGCCGGCAGCCGGCTGGCTTGCGTGATCGCCGACATGCCCTTCGGCAGTTACCAGGAATCGCCGCAACAGGCCTACCGCAATTGCGCCGAGGTCATGGCGCGCACCGGGTGTGATGCGCTCAAGCTGGAAGGTAGCAAGGCCCTGGCACCGACTGTGGAATTCCTGGTGCAGCGGGGGATTCCGGTCATGGCGCACATCGGCCTGATGCCGCAGTACGTCAACCAGATGGGTGGTTTCAAGGCCCAGGGACTCGATGGCGAGGCGGCCCGCAAGATCGAAGAGGATGCCCGCGCCCACCTCGATGCAGGGGCCTTCAGCCTGGTGCTGGAAGGGGTCGCGGAAAACCTCGCGCGCCGGATCAGCGAATTCTCGCCGATGCCCACCATCGGCATCGGTGCCTCCCCAGCTTGTGACGGCCAGGTGTTGGTGACCGAGGACCTGCTGGGGCTGGGCGGGCCTCAGGTGCCGCGCTTCGTCAAACAGTACGCCGATGCCGGGGCCCTGATCAGCCAGGCCTGCGAGCACTTTGCGGCGGAGGTTCGGGACGGCGTGTTCCCAGAGCTGAAGCATTGCTACGGGGTGGTTCAGGACGCCTGAGCCACTGCCTGGGCCAACTGGCGCAAGGCGGCAGCAATGTCCTTGCTCCAGTCCAGGGTGTAGCTCAGGCGCAGGTGGTGCTGCCACAGCCCTTGTTGACTGAAGATCGCTCCCGGGGCAATCACGATGCCCTGGGCCAGCAGTTGCTCATACACCCGCGCCATCGCCACCGGCCGCCGCGCCTCAACCCACAAGGTTGCGCCACCCGCCGGGAGCGAGGCATGCAATTGTGCCCCCGCCTGTTCATCCAGCAGCCGGTGCAACTGGCCCATGCGCTGCTGCAGCATCCCCCGCAGCTTCAGCAGGTGCTGGTCGATCCGTCCGGAACTGAACAGGCGGGCCACGGCTTTCTGGCGGATCGGCGAAAGACGGAAAGAGCGTTCGAGAAACTGCCGCTGCAGCTGCGGTCCCAGGCTGCGGCTCAGTACGTAGCTGAAGGGCGCTTCGGCACCAATGACCTTGTCCAGGCAGGCAAACACCAGCAGGCGCTCGGGATCGGCGAAATCCCGATAACGCGCAGCATCGGGCACGAAGCTGAATGGGCCATAGCTGTCGTTCTCCAGCAACCAGACCCCACGCTCGGTGAACCATTGGCACAGCTGTTGTTTGTCGGCAGCGGGCATCAGGCTGCCGTGGGGAATGTTCACCGTTGAGGACAGCACTGCCACACGCACCGGCTGCTGTCTGAGCAGGTCCTGCAGCTGTTGCAGATCGAAGCGTCCAGCGGCATTCAGCGGCAGCTCGATGATCCGCAGGCGCGCCGCCCGCAACTGGCGCAGGACCGCCCAGGAACAGGGGGACTCCACCAACGCCACGTTGCCGGCCAGATCCAGGGCCTGCAGCGACACCTCCAGCACACTGCGCAGATCGGCCCCCAGGTACACCTGGTCGGCTTGCCAGTAGTCGCAAGTGGAGCGGGTGTAACGCCGGGCCAGCTCACTGCGCAGCTCCTGCTCGCCCAGGGGCTGGTACAGCGGCGCCTGGTTGCGCGGGTACTGGCGAGCCAGTTCGCGCTCGGTCATCAGCAACGGATGCTCCAGCGACAGCAGCATCGCCGGCGCGTCGCTGCACAGTGCCAGGCGCCCCGGTTGGCGGGCCTGGGCATAGAGATTGTCGAGCAGCGCAGGGCCGGTCTCGGTCAAGGGGGCAGGCCCCCTCACCCGAGTGAAATAGCCCTGGCGCGGGCGTGAGCAGATGCGCCCCTCATCTTCCAACAGGGCATAAGCGTATTTGGTGGTGGACAGGGAAACCTTCAGGCGCTGCGCCAACTCACGCAATGACGGCAGGCGCTGCTCCTGATCGCTGGCAACACTGTCGAGCCACTGCAACAGGTAGCGATACACCACCTGATAGGCAAAGGGCTGCTCGCGGCTCACGACTTCAGTTGCCCTTGGCCATGGCGATCGCGGCCTGGATCGCGGCGCGGGCCTGGGGGCTGTTTTTCCAGCAGCTGGAACCCACCAGGGCCGACGCCTGGGTAACGATGTCCAGGGCGTCGGCAGCGGCCAGTTGCGCCAGGGAAATGATCCCCAGCTGTTCCAGGCGCCCCACCACCGTGGGCCCGACACCCTTGACCTTGAGCAGTGCGGCGCGTTCATCAGGGGAAAATGACATGTGCGTTCAGTCCTTTGCAGTCCGTGGCAATTGCCGCATTCTTGCACAGTTCTCGGCCGCCTCTGCCTGGGGCGGCCGACCGCCTTATAAACATAAGAAAGACGAGGTATCTACGTGGCCGCTGAAATTCAAGATAGCCGCTCCGCCCGCTTCGCCCTGCGCTGCTCGAACTGGGCCGAACGCTGGTTTCCCGACTCCTGGGTGTTCGCCGCACTGGCGGTGATCATCGTTACCCTGGCCACCCTGGCCATGGGCGCCAAGCCCACCGAGGCCGCGATGGCTTTCGGTGACGGTTTCTGGAGCCTGATCCCCTTCACCATGCAGATGGCCTTCGTGGTCATCGGCGGGTATGTGGTGGCCAGTTCGCCGCCGGCGGTGAAGCTGATCGACAAACTGGCGCGCATCCCCAAGAACGGCCGCTCTGCGGTGGCCTGGGTCGCGCTGATTTCCATGGTTGCGTCCTTGCTCAACTGGGGCCTGTCGCTGGTGTTCGGCGGCCTGCTGGTTCGAGCCCTGGCACGGCGCACCGAGCTGCGCATGGACTACCGCGCTGCCGGTGCCGCCGCCTACCTGGGCCTCGGCGCTGTCTGGGCGTTGGGCCTGTCGTCTTCTGCCGCACAGCTGCAAGCCAACCCCGGCAGCCTGCCGCCGTCGATCCTGGCCATCACCGGGGTAATTCCCTTCACCCAGACCATCTTTCTCTGGCAATCGGGGGTACTGCTGCTGGCCCTGATCATCGTCTCGCTGATCGTCGCCTACGCCACCGCTCCCGGCCCCAACAGCGCCCGTGATGCACAAGCCTGTGGCGTTGACCCGAGTTTCAGCATGCCCAAACCGCAGCCCCGTACCCGCCCCGGCGAGTGGTTGGAATACAGCCCGCTGTTGACCATTCTCCTGGCGCTGCTGGCCGCCGGCTGGCTGTATCACGAGTTCGCCACCAAGCCGGCGATTACCGCGATCTCCGGGCTCAACACCTACAACTTCCTGTTCCTGATGACCGGTGCCCTGCTGCACTGGCGCCCGCGCAGTTTCCTCGATGCCGTGGCCCGGGCGGTGCCCACCACCACCGGGGTGCTGATCCAGTTCCCGCTGTATGGCTCGATTGCCGCGCTGATGACCGTGGTCAAGGGTGTGGATGGCCAGACCCTGGCCCACCACATCTCGACCTTCTTCGTGCAGATCGCCTCCCACGACACCTACGCGCTGCTGATGGGGCTGTACTCGGCGGTGCTGGGGTTCTTCATTCCATCAGGCGGCGGCAAGTGGATCATCGAGGCGCCCTATGTGATGCAGGTGGCCAATGACCTGCAATACCACCTGGGCTGGGCGGTGCAGATCTACAACGCTGCCGAGGCCCTGCCGAACCTGATCAACCCCTTCTACATGTTGCCGCTGCTAGGGGTGCTGGGCTTGAAGGCCCGGGACCTGATCGGCTTCTCCTTCGTCCAGTTGCTGGTGCACACGCCCTTGGTGCTGGTGTTGCTCTGGGCCTTGGGCACTACCCTGGCGTACCTGCCCCCGATCATCCCCTGACGGTGGCTCCACAGGCCCGCTCCAGCAGACAAGCGCGGGCCTGTGGATAAGTGATTTCCAACAAGGTTTCCAGAAATTTCCGAGCCCATTGCAGTGGACTCCCGAAGCATTCATGTAGTCTTTGCGTCATATTCGGTTGCTACCGTGCGACCGAAATACTTTGTAACGAATCCTCAGAGAGACGAGCAAGGAACCGCCATGAGTGACGATACCGACCTGCGCGACACCCCCGAATCCACCACCGACCAGCCCACCGATACCAGCCGCCGCCGCTTCCTAGGCGGCGTTGCCGTTCTGGGGGTCGGTGCCACCCTGAGCGCCTGTGGCCAGGCCGGTGAGCCTGGAGGCAAACCGGATGAGCGTCCGCTGTCCCCGACTGAGCTGGACAAGGCGCTGCAAGACCAAGTGAAGAACGTTGTGGTGATTTTCGCCGAGAACCGCAGCTTCAATAACCTCTTCGCCAACTTCCCCGGGGTGGAAAAACCGCTCTCGGCCCTCCCGTCCGAAGCGTCCCAGCAACGCGACCGCGACGGCAGCCTGCTGCCAAAACTGCCGCCCATCTGGGGCGGTATTCTTCAGGTCGGGCCGCAAACCCTGGACGGCGTCACCTACCCGGTGGAAACCCAGTTCCAGGAAAACTTGCCCAACGCGCCGTTCGCCCTCAAGGGCCCCAGCGGCGAAGACCTGCCTCTGGGCCTGGTGACTCGCGATCTGTGGCACGTGTTCTACCAGAACCAGATGCAGATCAACGGCGGCAAGAACGATGGTTTCGTGGCCTGGGCCGATTCTGGCGCCCTGACCATGGGCCATTACGCCCAGACCCGTTATTCCTTGCGCCTGTGGGATGTGGCCCGGGAGTTCGTGCTCTGCGACAACTTCTTCCAGGGAGCCTTTGGTGGCTCGTTCCTCAACCACCAATACCTGATCAGCGCCAAGGTGCCGTTCTACCCGGATGCCGCCAACTCGGTGGCCAAGTCGCAGATCGCCTCCTTGCAAGGCGACGACCCCAAGGGCACGCGCCTCAAGCCTCTGGAAAAATCCCCGGCCAGTGCCATGGACGGGGCACCGCAGTTCGGTCCCAGCGCCCTGACCCCGGACGGCTACGCGGTCAATACCATGGCCCCGCCCTACTGGCCGACCTGGATCCGCGACCCGGAGCGCCCGGACTACGCCAAGCCCGACCTGCCCAGCGTGCTGGTGCCACAAACCCACGAACACATCGGCGACAAGCTGTCGAAGAAGAACGTCGACTGGGCCTGGTACGGCGGTGCCTGGCAGGCGACCCTGGAGCAGTTCAAGGACTCCGGTGGCATTCCGAAGATCCCCAACTTCCAGTACCACCACCAACCGTTCAACTACTTCGTGCGCCAGGGCCCGGAAAACCCGGCGGAACGTGCCAAGCGCCTGCGTGACGGCGGCCTGGGGGACGAAGCGGCGACCAACAAGTTCTTCGCTGACGCCGAGGCCGGCAAGCTACCCGCGGTGACCTTCTACAAACCCCAGGGCAACCTCAACCTGCACGCCGGCTACGCCGATATAGCCGCCGGTGACCGGCACATTGACCGGGCGCTGAAAGTGCTGCGCGAGAGCCCGCAATGGAAAAACATGGTGGTGATCGTCACCGTCGACGAGAACGGCGGCTGGTGGGATCACGTGGCGCCGCCCCAGGGTGATCGCTGGGGCCCCGGCACGCGGATTCCAGCGCTGGTGGTGTCGCCGTTCGCGCGCAAGGGCACGGTGGATCACACCGTGTACGACACCGCTTCGATCCTGCGGCTGATTACCCGGGTGTTCCAACTGGAGACCCTGGACGGCATCAAGGAACGTGACGCCTCGATGATCGCGCGGGGCCAGAAACCCATGGGCGACCTGACCAACGCCCTGCACTTCAACGCCTGATCCAATCTGGCCGGGGGCCATCCCCCGGCCTCCTGCCGCCCTCCTCCGACACCAGTAGTAGCCATGTGACATCATGCGCTTTACCCATTCCCCCTCCGGGTAATATCCTGCTCCCCACTTATCTGTTTCATCTGTTTTCCGATTGGAAAGGGAGTTCGTTGTCATGATCGTGGGTATCGACCTGGGGACCACCAACAGCCTGGTTGCCGTCTGGCGCGACACCTCGAGCGAGCTGGTGCCCAATGCCCTGGGTCAGTTCCTCACTCCCAGCGTGGTGGGCCTGGACGAACAAGGCCGGGTCCTGGTGGGGCAGGCGGCCAAGGAGCGTTTGCACACCCACCCGCAACTGACCACCGCGCTGTTCAAGCGCTACATGGGCAGTGCCACCGAGGTGCGCCTGGGGGACCGTTCGTTTCGCCCGGAAGAACTCTCGGCCATGGTGCTCAAGAGCCTCAAGGAAGATGTTGAACGCGCCTATGGCGAACCGGTGGAAGAAGCCGTCATCAGTGTGCCGGCCTACTTCAGCGATGCCCAACGCAAGGCCACGCGGATCGCTGGCGAACTGGCGGGCCTCAAGGTGGAAAAGCTGATCAACGAACCCACCGCTGCAGCCCTGGCCTACGGCCTGCACCAGCGGGACAAGGAAACCTCGTTCCTGGTCTTCGACCTGGGCGGTGGCACCTTCGACGTGTCGATCCTGGAATTGTTCGACGGGGTCATGGAAGTTCGCGCCAGTGCCGGCGATAACTTCCTCGGCGGCGAGGATTTCGACAGCCTGCTGCTGGAGTATTTCATTGAACAGCAGGCCCAGGCCCCGGACTTTCCCGAACCCCGCAGCGTGCTCCAGGCCCTGCGCCGTGAAGCCGAGCGAGTGCGGCGCGCCCTGGGCCAGGACAGCAGCGCCGAATTCAGCCTGCGGGTCGACGGGCGGCAATGGACCCAGAGCATTACCCAGGCGCAACTGGCCACGCTCTATACGCCGTTGCTGGAGCGCCTGCGGGCTCCCATCGAACGGGCCCTGCGCGATGCGCGGATCCGCGTCAGTGACCTGGATGAAATCCTCCTGGTGGGGGGCGCCACCCGCATGCCCCTGGTGCGCAAGCTGGCGGCCGGGCTGTTCGGGCGCTTTCCTTCCATCAGCCTCGACCCCGACCAGGTCGTGGCCCAGGGCGCGGCAGTCCAGGCCGCCCTCAAGGCACGCTGCGCGGCTCTGGAAGAAGTGGTGCTGACTGACGTCTGCTCCTACACCCTGGGAATCGAAACCTCCCAGCAATACGGCAACCAGATTGAAGGTGGGCATTACCTGCCAATCATCGAACGCAACAGCGTGGTGCCGGTGAGTCGGGTCAAGACCGTACAGACCCTGCATGACAATCAGGAACTGGTGCTGCTGAAGATCTTCCAGGGCGAGAGCCGCCTGGTGCGCGACAACGTCGCCCTGGGCCAACTGGAGATGAAGGTACCCAAGCGCCCGGCCGGCGAAGTGTCGCTGGACGTACGCTTCACCTACGACATCAACGGCCTGCTGGAAGCCCAGGTGAACATTCCCCTGACTGGCGAAAGCCGTTCCCTGGTGATCGAGAACAACCCCGGGGTGCTGACCCCGGAGGAAATCCAGGAACGCCTCAAGGCCCTCGAGCAACTGAAGATTCACCCTCGGGACCAGCAGGTCAACACCCTGCTCAGCGCCCGCCTGGAGCGTCTTTATCAGGAGAGCTTGGGGGAGATGCGCGAACAGGTCGGCCATTGGGCCGGGCAATTCCAGCTAGTGCTGGAGACCCAGGACGAACGGCAGATCCGCGAGGTGCGTAGCCAGCTCACTGAACAACTGCAACGCCTGGAAAATGGCCACTGGCACTGAGGAGCCGCAACATGGATTGCTGGACCCTGCTGGAGCTGCCTGCGGATGCCGACGCGCGCAGTATCAAGCGCAGCTACGCAAAACTGCTGAAAAGCACCCGTCCCGAAGCTGATGCCGAGGGATTCCAGCGGCTCCGTGCGGCCTATGAGAAGGCCCTGCAGCTGGCTCGCCAGCGCCTGGATAACCGCGCTGAAGAACGCCGCGACCACAGGTCGGCTACGCCCACCTCAGTGACGGCCTTGGTGCACGCCGAGCATGACAACCTGCATGAGTGGGCGCAGTTGCTGGAAATACACCCACAGGAACCGACGAGACCGAACATCGACGCTGCGGCGCACCGCTTGCTGCTTGGCCTGACCCTGCACAATCTGCCGCAACGCTGGCAACAGGCACAGCAACTGGACTGTGCGCAGAGCTTCGAGGCCGGGCTGCTGCTGCACTGCCTCGAACGATCGGAGGCACACACGGCCATCACCCTATGGGCCGTGGAACACCTGGAGTGGTTGACCCCCTGGCAGAACGTGGCGATGAGCCCCTGGCAGCAAGAGGCGCTGGCGGCAAGGCTACTGCAGCAATACCAGCAAACCCTGCAGCAGCTCATGGCGGCACAAGAGGAACAGGCGTTTATCCAGCAGCTCAGCGCTTGCACCGAGCAGCCCTGGCTGCAGGAGTTCGACCGCCGCCAGGAGTGGCAACGCATTGTGCTGCAACTGCTCAAGGACAACCCATGGAGCCTGTTGCTGCTGGAGCAGGTATGCCAGCTGTTCCAGTGGAGCGACAAAAGCGGCGTGCACCCAGAGCCGACCCAGGACTGGGAAGCACTGATGGAGCGCCGCCAGCAGGAAAACTTTTATCGGATCCAACAACTCAAGAGCGAAGACAAGCGGACCTCGGAACCCGACATTCTGGCCGCTCACCTGTTGCTCAAGCCTATGACCGCCCGGCAGCAGCAAAGCCTCCTGCGGGGTTCCGGACAACGCGACTGGCAGGCCTGCCACCAGCTCGCGGACATCTTGACCTGGCGCTATCCACAACTGATCGAGCGCCTGCCCCAGAGAGACCTGTATTTCTGGTTGCGCTACCTGCGCCGCCCGGTCGCCGCGCAATCCTGGGTCAGACTCTGGGCCGGCACGTCACTGGCATTGGGCCTGAATCTGCTGCAGCAGAATCATTACTCGCCAGGCTTCAGCATCATCACCGCGTCGTTGCTGGGCTGGGTTCCGGTGTGGATTGGAATCCTGCTCATGAGCCAGTGGATACCGCTGGCCACCCGCGTGATCAGCCAGGATCTGTGGCTGAGTGAACGCCTGATCCCTCGACGCCTCGACCCGACCGGCAAATGGCTGGTCCTGCGCCACGGTCTCCCGCAGTTGGTGATACTGGCCATGTTCGGTGCACTGCAAGGCGCGCTGGGCATGTTGACCTACCTGGGGATGGTCCTGCTCAACCTGCTGGAGCACAAACGACTGGGACGCATAGACCAGCAGTTGAGTGCCAGCTATCCATGGCTGACTGCGCTGCATTGGGCACACTGGAGCCCGTTGCAGGCCATCTTCCTGCCCCTGATGCTGGCGATCACGGTGTTTTGCCAGCTGTACTATCCTGGCTTTCCGCTGACCACTCTGAAACCGTCCTGAACGGTTGGCGCCTGCAACAAGGGCCTTTTCACGTTCCCTACTGCAGGCCTGAGCCGGAATGTCTTGCCCCTCGGGGCTCACGCTGAAAAGGATCTGAGCATGTTCAAATTCGCAGGACTGACCCTCGCCCTGGCCGCCGCGTCGCTAAGCGCCACCGTCATGGCCGATGTCGAGGTCAATCTGGGCAGCCCCCAGCGCGTCACCCAGCTGTTTGCCTACCCCAACAACTGCAACGTCATCTGCTTTCGCAACTGGACCCTGGAACAGACCGTGGAGCACTACCTGACCCAGAGCGTACAGCGCGACGGCTACAGTGCCGCCAAGGTCAGCGTCAAGACCGCGGGTGACCAGGTCGTGGCCTCCATCAGTGGCGTACCCGATGGCTACGACAAGCCCTTGAGCGCACTGCTGGATGCCGGCGACCTGGCCTACAGCGGCGCCAGCCAGCTCAATACCGATGGCAAATGGGCCTACAACTGGTACCTGTTCCTGCCCCTGGGCATGGCCCTGGAAAACCGCAAGAGCATCGAGCTGCTGCACTTTCCGCCGGACTACTCGCTGACCCAGGCCCAGGATTACCTGGAATCGGCCACCACCGACCGCTGGGCCACCTTGCTCACCGCCAATGGCATCGCCGTCGATCAAACCCCGGCCTACCAGACCATTGTCGACATCGCACCGATTGCCGCGCCATCCAATGCTGGCAAGGACCTGGAAGGTGTCTACAGCTACTTCAACAGCTACCAGACCACCATGGTCAAACAAGTCAGCCAGAACGCCAGTGGCGCGCCCCTGCCCATGGTGGCCTTTGGCGCGCCAGTGCGCAGCTGGCTCAAGCAGCAATATGGGGTCACGGTGAATGTACTGGGCCTGGCACAGATCAGCCCGAGCGAAGGAGTGAACGTGCCGGTACTGGGTTCCAACCACCCAAGCTACATCTGGTACGCGGCTGACCCGGCAAACTATGACAATGATCAAGCCAAGGCCGATGCCGCAGGCCTGAAAGTCATGGGCCAGGATTTAAGTGCTGCCTGCTGGCAGGCGGGGATGGGCAGCAAGCCGCAAAGCGATCCGAGCACGCTGCTCAGCAGTTGCACCCAGACCTGGCAGGTAACGCAAAAAGTGCAGACCTGCGAGCTGTTCTACACCTCGGTGCGCAAGCTGACCGAGCAACAGGCCGCGGCCCAATGCACCAGCACGCCGGTCAAGACTCAGCTCAACCAGCTCAAGGCTCCAGCACCGGCGCCAAGCACCGAGGTGCCACACCTCTAAGTGCTCCGCTGAAACACCTGTAGCCGCTACCGCAGGCTTGGGCCGCATTCGGGCGAAGGCTCGAAGAGCCTTCCCGGGCGCTCAGGAGCGGGTCTCCTGCGCAACGTGGCTACAGTGTTTCAGCGGCGCTTCAGACAGCGCCAACCGGGCGCAGGCGATACTGCGGCGGCAGTTGCTCAAAGCCACTGATGGTGGCGTTCAAGCTTTTCCAGCGACCGTCCTTGATCCCGTAGATGCAGCCATGGATCGACAGGCTCTGCCCACGATGCCAGGCGTTCTGCACGATGCTGGTATGGCCGACGTTGGCCACTTGCTGGATCACGTTCAACTCGCAGAGACGGTCGACCCGCTCTTCTTCGCTGGGCAGTTGCCCCAGCGCTTCACGGTGCTCGTAGTACAGGTCGCGGATCGAGCGCAGCCAGCCGTCGATCAGGCCCAGCTGGCGATCCTGCATCGAAGCGCGCACGCCGCCACAGCCGTAGTGGCCGGTCACCAGGATGTGTTTGACCTTGAGCACATCCACGGCGTACTGGATCACCGACAGGCAATTGAGGTCGGTGTGCAACACCACGTTGGCCACGTTGCGGTGTACGAACAGGTCGCCCGGCAACATGCCGACGATCTCGTTGGCCGGCACCCGGGCGTCCGAGCAGCCGATCCACAGGTATTCCGGCGTCTGCTGGCGAGCCAGCTTGGAGAAGAAGTCCGGGTCTTCCTGCTTGATCGCTTCGGCCCAACGCTCGTTGTTATCAATCAGATCTTGTAGTTCGTTCATGCTGTGAAGCCTCAAGAATGATGCGCTGCTTTGACAGACGACCGTCGGTTGGGGTCACGCGTGTTGCTGCAGATACCGGCCATCCCTTGCGGGGAATCTTCCGGGCGGCCATGGGTCCACCGTTCAAGCCCCTGAAGTATGAGCATTCGCCATGACCGAATCACGACGTCCCTACGCAGCTCCCCAACCCAAACCCATCGACGACGATCAGGACCGCATGGGCTCCATCGAGGAGCTGCACTTCGATGACGATGAACCCGGCGCCGGGAGCGACGCCACACTGAACGATGACGATTTCAGTGATGACGACCTGGACCCGGAAACCCTGATCCGCGAAGACGGCGCCCGCTCAGCCCGTGAAACCGGAGCCGATAAACCGGCCGACTGGGATCTGAGTATTGTCGATGGCGCGGATATTGGTGGCGGCGCTGGTCTGGATGAAGCCGAACTGGCCCGCAGCGATCCGCTGGACGGCAAACCCTGACCCTGCAAGAGCCGGTCTGCCGGCGAACCAGATGGCACATGCCAGCCGGTATTGCGCAGCTACCTTCGCTGGCAAGCCAGCGCCTGCAGCCAGCGCCAGTATCGATTACAAGGTTCAATCAACCAGGGTGCAGGCCATGACCAGGGCGTCTTCACGACCGCCCACCGCTGGATAATAGTCGCGGCGGCGCCCGACTTCGTTGAAACCGTAACGCTCATACAGCCGATAAGCACTCTGGTTGCTGGAGCGCACTTCCAGGAAGCACTCGCGTGCATCCTTCTGGTAGGCACGCTTCATCAGCTCTTCCAGCAACCGCAGGCCCAGGCCTCGGCCCTGGCTTTCCGGCTTGACGGTGATGTTCAGCAAATGAGCCTCGTCGATGATCACCTGGATCACTCCATGGCCGACTTGCTGGCTGCCCTCGAACATCAGCCAGACTTCGTAGGACTTGAAGGCATCGATGAAAATGCCTCGGGTCCAGGGATGGCTGAACGCCGCGTATTCGACTTTAAGGATGGCATCCAGGTCCGCCTCGGTGGCCAGGCGGAAGGTCAAGGTGTCACTCATTGGTACTTTTACTCATCAGTGCTTTTCCAGCGCGCCATCAGCCGACGCATGGCTTGCCAGACATCAGCCTTACGCTGTGGCTCTTCCATTAATAGTTCCAGCCCCGGCAATGCCCAGGCCGAACCCAGGCCTTCGACCTGGAGTTCACGGTTGTAGGATTCAGCATCGGCCTCACCAGCGAAACGTACCGCCGGCAGGCCGATCAGCCACAGGCAGACACAAGGCTCGTCCTCGATCCGCACACCGACAAACGCCTGGACGAAGTCCCGGGCCGCTTCGGGGCCCTGGTCCAGGTTGCCCCGGGTCAGCATCGGCCAGCGCACCGGCTCGGCGAGGATCTGCGGGCTGTCTGGCAGGCCGGCGGCGCGCAGCATGTCCTTGAGCAGCAGGTAGGCCGGGTCGCGGCTCTGGAAGGCTTCGCCTGTGGGTAACTCCACCAGCAGCAGGCAACGACCGGCCCGCAATAGTTGCAGGGAAAAACGCGGCGGAGGCACTACCGGGGCCTTGACCACCGGCGCCGGGGCTTCTTCGGCATCGGCCACGGGTTTACTGGCGAGGCGCGAGGACGCGGCAGACGGGCGCGGCACTTCGATTTTCGGCCGTTCGGTCGACCTGGCCGCAGGCGCCGCCGGGGCTTTTACTTCGGCCACAGGCGCAGGAAGCGCCTCCAGCACCGGCTCGGGCAGGGCCAGCAACTCGGGGCGCGAGGGTGCGGCAAAGGGCAATTCGCTGCGCGGCAACCAACTGACCACCTGCATGGCGGATAGATAAGCGCGACGACGGGACTCGATAAGCAAAGGTCGGCCACTTGTGGATAACTGAGGTGGGGGATTCTACCGTCCTTCGCCGAAGATCGCCCGCTGTTGATTGCGCGCAAAAGTGACAGTCCGTCTCATAGCTGAGCCTGGGGGTGAATCGTCGGCCCCCTGATGCAGTACAATCGCCGCTTTTCATTGCCAACCAGCCGGCCATTCCGATGATCGAACCCAAGCGCGTCTTGCGCGCCCTCGCCGAACACTGGGCACTTCTGGAGCCACTGTGCGAGCACTTCGACCAAGGCACCCTGAGTCTTGCCGAACTGCGTTCACAGCTGGCCGCCCAACAGTTGGACAGCACGCCCCAGGACATCACCAGCCTGCTGGACGTATGGATACGCCTGGACATCCTGGTCCCGGTGGCGAAAAGCCCGAACCGTTTCGAGCTGAATGCGCAGATCCACGACTTCCTCGCCTACCTGCGCCGCGAGCACCGCCTGGGCCTGTGCCTGGAGATCGAAGCCTACCTGCGTCACCTGGAACGCCTGGCGGGTTACATCCAGGACGCCTTCGACGTGCGCGACGGCAACGACCTGGCGCGCCAGCTGCGACTGTTGGACATGCGCGTGCGCGACGTACTGAAGAAGCTCGCCAACGACGAACAAGCCCTGGTGGCAGTGGCCGAACGGGCCAAGACCAGCGACCGGCAGATTCCCCTGCGCCAGCGTTACGCCGAGGTACTGGCGACCTGGGATGAATACGTCGAGCCGATGATCCAATTGGTGAACGCCGACGGCGCCTTCGAGCAAGGCGTGCGCAAGGTCGAGCTGGTGCTGCTGCGCCTGCTCACCGAGCAGCAGCGCCTGGGTCACCTGGTGGACGACGATATGCTGCTGCGCACCCACGCGCGGATCCTGGAAATGCAGACCAACGCCCAGCTGACCCTGCGTCACGCCCGGGAACTGTTGCTGCCACTGCGTGAAGAAGCCCGCCGGCACAACGCCGTGACCCGCGGCGCGGCCCTGGCCCTGGCGGCGATCCGGCGCAAGGGCATCGACGCCGTGCCGCAAGCGGCGATGCCGATGTTCACTCGCCCGCAGAGCACCTTCCTCGGCAGCTCTGGCCAGGTGGAAGCCTATGTCTACGCCCTGGCCCGCTTCGAGCCCAAGCCGGCGCGCTTCCCCAAGGCCCACAAGACCCACAAGGGCCTGGCGCCCAAGGCGCCGCGCACGGTTCGGGAAATGCTCGAGCGCTGCGAAGACGCCCTGCCGCTGCCGGACCTGATGAACTGGCTGCTGAACCAGGAACCGGACGGTGCCACCGACGAGTTGCTGTACTGGTTCTCCCGCCTGTCGCGGGAAAAGCGCTTCAAGCGCGAGCGCCTCGAACGCCGCGACTACCACACCCAGGAGCACCAGGTCAGCCTGCGCTCCTTCGCCCTGCTCTCGGCCCGCGATGACCAGCCCGAGCATCCTGCGAGTACTGCCAATGCATCTTGATCTTTCCGAACTGTCCCAGCTGGCGCCGATCTTCCGCGAGCTATTCAAGGGCTATCACGTCAGCCGCCGCGACCCGGAACTGTACGCGCAACTGTCGAACTTCCAGGACCAGTACCGCACCCTGTTCAAGGCCCTGGGCTTCGAGCTGATCTGCGATACCCGGGGTTTCTACTACTTCGTACCGGACAACGCCGCGGCCCAGGTGAACAAGACCGCCCAGCGCCTGGCGCTGTTCACCTTCATCCTGGTGGAACACCTGGCCGACCAGGGCCGCGACCCGATTGCCGTGCTTGATGGCGGTAGCCTGGGCCGTGACGAGCTGCCGTCCTTGCTGGAAAAATACCGCGACCTGTTCATCCAGGCCGAAGTGCAGACCCAGGAAGAGCTGGAAGAAAAAATCATGCGCCGCATGACCCAACTGGGCTTCGCCGTCGAGGAGCCGGGCATCTACCGCTTCCTGCCACCAATGCACCGCTTCCTCGATGTCTGCCTGTCGGTACAGCAGGACCGCGACCTGGCTGCCAGCCTGCACAGTGTGCTGCCGCTGCCGACCCCGGTACTGATCGACGAAGACAGCGACGAAAAGCTGCTGCAGACCGATGACCCGCTGGACCTGAGCGTATTCGACGAGTCCGAAGAAAGTGAAGAAGACGCCATGGCTCGCGCCATTGCCGAAGAACAGGAGCTCGACGCATGAGCAAGGAACGCTACGGCATCCGCCGCTTTGCCCTCTTGAATACCGCTGGTTATAGCCTCGGGCTGTTTCCGCTGGAAGAGCCGCTGTCGGTCTACGGGGCCAACAACCTGGGTAAGTCGGCGTCGATCAACGCCCTGCAATTCCCGATTCTGGCGCGCATGTCGGACATGAGCTTCGGCAAGTACAGCCTGGAACAGTCCCGGCGCTTCTACTTCGCCTCCGACACCAGCTACATCCTGGTGGAAGTCTCGCTGCCCCACGGTCCGCACGTGATCGGTGTGGTCGGGCGTGGCCCCGGCGGTGGCTTCGGTCACCAGTTCTTCGCCTATGCCGGACAACTGGACCTGGCTCATTACCAGAAAGACGACACCTGCCTGCGGCAGAAAGAGCTGTTCACCAACCTTGAGCGCCAGGGCCTGAAAGCCTATGAGCTCAAGCCGGACGAACTGCGCCGCCTGCTAGTGGGCGGACACACCTCGATCCCCCTCGATCTGACCCTGATCCCGCTGCGTTCCACCAGCGAGCAGAGCCTGAAGACCTTCCGCGCCTTGTTCATCAACCTGCTGCACATGCGCGAGATCACTGCGGCCAAGCTCAAGCAGCTGTTCCTCGATGCCTTCGAGCACAGCCTGCGTTCGGGCAGCGTCGACTACATCGCCGCCTGCGACGAAGCCTTCCGCGATGTGCGGCGCATGGAACAGGACTACAACTCGCTGGTGTCCGCCGGCCCCCTGGTGGAAGCCCTGGCCAATGGCGTGAAACAGCGCGACAGCCTGCGCGGCAAGCTGCATCGTCTGTCACCGCTGCTGGACTCGCTGCTGGGCACCTGGTCGGACTACGCCGGAGCGCGTAAGGAAGAGCTGACCATCCAGGCCGAGCACTACCGCAACGAGCAAGACGCGCTGCAGAACGACCAGCGCAGCAGCACCCAGGAAATGATGCGCCTGGAACGGGAAATATCCGGCACCCAGCGCTGGCTCGGCGAACTCTCGGTGCTCAAGCATCGCTTCGCCCTGGTGGACGACGTCAAGGTGCTGGAGCAGCAATTGCTGGCGGCCAAGGATGCCCACGATGAGCTGGCCGGTGCCCTGGCCCAGTCGCGACAGTTCTCTGCCGAAGACTTGGAAGAACGCCTGCGGGACCTGGAAAAGCGCCTGAAGTCGGTGAAACTGCAGCTGGATCATGCAGACAACAACAGCTACGCACGCCTGCGAGAAGAGTTCTCCCAGCAGGATGTGGAGCGCCTGATGCGCCTGTTCAACAGCGCGCTGTTCAGCCTGCCCCTGGGCGAACACGGCATCGCCCTCGACGAGAACGGCGACTGGGTGAAATCCGTGGAGCTGATCCTCGACGGCTTCAAGGGCGAGCGCTTCGAAGTGCCAGGGCTGTCCATCGACATCTCGCACATCGAGCCGCCGGCCTTGCAGGCCCTGGCTGACCGTGCGGCCCTGCGCGATCAGAAAGAGCGCCTGGAAAAAGAACTCAAGCAGCTCAAGACTCAAGCCGCCGTGGCCGCCGACCGTGCCGCGAGCAAGACCCAGACCGAAGCCCTGTACCAGCAGGTGCTGGATGCACAGAAAGCCCTGGAAGATTTCCGCCGCGCCCAGACCCTGAGCGCCGAGGAAGGCGAGAAACTGGAACAGCTGGCCCAGATGGAAGCCGCCCAGGACGAACTCAAGCGCTCCAGCGATGCCTTTACCGAGCGCGTCCAGCAGCTGTCGGCCAAGCTGCAGCTGGTCGGCCGGCAGATTGGCGACATGGAAGCCAAGCAGCGCACCCTCGACGATGCCCTGCGGCGCCGTCAGTTGCTACCGGCAGATCTGCCGTTCGGTACCCCGTGCATGGATCCGGTGGACGACTCCATGGATAACCTGCTGCCGCTGCTCAATGACTATCAGGACAGCTGGCAGGGCTTGCAGCGGGTCGACGGGCAGATCGAGGCGCTGTACGCACAAGTGCGCCTCAAGGGCGTGGCCAAGTTCGACAGCGAGGATGACGTCGAGCGGCGCCTGCAACTGTTGATCAACGCTTATGCTCACCGCACCGATGAAGCCCTGACCTTGGGCAAGGCTCGCCGCGCAGCGGTCACCGACATCGCCCGGACGCTACGCAATATCCGCAGCGACTACGACAGCCTGGAACACCAGCTAGCGCTGTTCAACCGCGAGATCAACAAGCGCCAGGTGTCCAACCTGCAGAGCTTCCGCATCGTCCTCGCGCCGAACAAGGAAGCTCTCAAGCACATCGACCAGATCATCCACAGCGCCGGCCAGTACGAGGAAGGCGAGACCCTGTCGGTGTTCGACCTGAGCCAGAGTGCCGATCAGGACAACAAGAACGAAGAGGCCAAGGAGTACCTGGCGCGGCTGGTGGCGGCCAACCACAACCAGTTGGGCTTGAAGGACCTGTTCGAGCTGGCGTTCGAGATCACCAAGGTCAACGGCCAGCCGGTGATCCACACCGACATCGATGGCGCGGCGTCCAACGGCACCACCATGACCATCAAGGCGCTGACCAACATGTACTTGTTGCTGCACTTGATGGACCGCGACCAGGCCGGTCGCATTCGCCTGCCTTACTACCTCGACGAGGCGGCAGACATCGACGAACGCAACCAGGCGGCGTTGCTGGAAACCAGCCTGCAGTTGGGCTTTGTGCCGATCCTGGCGAGCGTGAAGCCGCAGGTTTCGGCTCAGGTGGCCATCGACCTGGAGGGTGGCAGCGGGCCGAACGGTATCTATATCGACGAGGCGGACTGGAAGTTCATCCGCCGCCACGATCAGGTCAAAGCTACCCTGAACGTGGAGCCGGAAGCCGAGGCCGAAGCGGAACTGGACGAAGTCTGATTCCACAGCGCCGATAGCAAAAAGGCCGCACTCGAAAGAGCGCGGCCTTTTTTGTAGGCGCCGGTTTGCCAGCGAAAGCGTTAGCGAACATCCGGCGCCGAGTTCACCGGCAGCCGGCTTCTACAGGGTTATTTGCCGAGGGAAATCTTCGGTGCCCAGGTCAGCCATTCATCCTCGAATTTGTCGAACAGTGGGAAGGTCTGCTCAGGCAGTGCGGGATTACCCATGCGCTCACCCTCTGGAGTGGCGAATGCAATACCGCCCTGGATCAGGGTCTCCAGGGATTCGGTGCGCACCGTGGCGCCCTTGAACAGGCCGAAGTCCACGCCAAAGCCGCTGCTGTTCCAGAAGCGCGTGCCGCCACGAATCAGCGGAGCGTACTTGGGCTCGATAAGGATGTGGATCAACACGCGGTCGGCAGTTCGTCCCAGCTCATAGCCGGTGACCTTGCCCACGCTCACTTCGCGGTAGGTCACTGGTACACCGACCTTCAGCGAACCACGGCGGGCAGCGCTCAGCACCAGGCTCAAGCCCGCCTCTGGAACGTTGGCTTCCGGCGCCTGAGGCAACGCCACAAAGCTGGTTTGCACGCCCTGGCTCTTCACTGCTGGCTGGACTTCGATGTACTGACCGGTAACCAGGGTTTCCAGGTTCGCGGTCTTCATCAGCCCCAGTTCCGGCTTGACCACCCAGAACTGACTGCCGACCCGGGCGATGCGCTCAGGTACTTCAGTGATCCGCGCCTTGAGCATCACCGATTGCATGTCGGCGCTCAGGGTCACCTCTTCCAGCTTGCCCACGTCCAGACCTTTGAAGCGCACCGGGGTACCGGCACGCAAGCCATCGGCACGTTCGACCTTGATATTCACCAGAGTGCCGCGCTGCGCCGCCTCTTCTTGATTGGCGAACAGACGGAAGCGTGGAATGCGTTTTTTCAACGGCACATTAGGCTGCAGTGTCTCAAAAGCGATGCCGCCAGCCATCAGGCTTTGCAGCGACTCACTCTTGATCTGGATGCCACCGGTCAGGCCGCCAGTCAGGGTAATGCCACTGACATTCCAGAAACGCGTCGAACCGTTGACCAACCCTTCGTATTCTTTCTCGATGTGAACGCCGATCACCAATTGCTTGCGGGTGTGGGAGAACTGGTAGCTCTGCACTGAGCCGACCTTGACCTGCTTGTAGAGAATCGGACTGCCAACATCCAGGGAGCCTAGGTTGTCGGTGAACAGCACCATGTGCAGGCCCGGCGCACGCAGGTCCAACGGTGGCGCCTTGGCTCGCGCCTCGAACTCACGCTGTGGCGCAGCGCCCTTGTCGCCAGGACGAATGGCGATGTAATTACCTTTGACCAGTGCCTCCAGGCCAGTAATGCCGGCCAGGGAGATCGAGGGTTTGACCGTCCAGAACTGAGTACCCTGGACCAGGTAGTCTTCGGCCAGTGGGTCCAGAGTCAGTTCGGCGGTGGCACTGGACAGGTCAGGATCAACCTTCAGGGCTTTTAGGCTACCCACCTGGATCCCCTTGTACATCACCGGGGTGCGCCCGGCCTGCAGGCCTTCGAAGTCGCTAAGTTTGACCTTTACCCGGATACCAGCCTGGGCCGCATCGAAGTCTTCGTAGAGACGGAACGGCAAGCTGGGATCGGTAGGCGGGCTGTCCTTGCGATTCTCCGGAGTGGCGAAGGCGATACCGCCGGCAACGATGCTGGACAATGACTCGCTGCGCACTTTTACCCCGGACAGGTTGGCGTCGATGCTGATGCCGCTGGCGTTCCAGAAACGCGTGTGCTTGCGCACCAGGCTGGCATAGGTCGGCTCGATATAGACCTTGAGCTCGACAGTGTTCTGATCTTCCGAGAGCAGGTAGCTTTTGATCTGCCCGACCTGGATCTGCTTGTAGAACACCGGGCTGCCACGGTTCAACGAACCCAGGCGCTCAGCCTTGATGGTCAGGTGCAGGCCGGGCTTGGCGTCCGACAAGGGTGGCTCTTCAGCCAGGGCCTTGAACTTGCGCGAGGGCTCCCCTTCTCCTGGATTGACGGCGATGTAGTTGCCTGAAACCAAGGTTTCCAGGCCGGTGATCCCAGCCAGGCTGACACTCGGCTTGACCAGCCAGAAGCGCGTTTTGGTCCTCAAGTACTGTTCGACGTCCTTGTTCATCTCGACCGTGGCGATCACCCCCCTGGAGTTGCCTTCGTCGTCCAGAGCCAGGGCCTTGACCTTGCCCACAGACATGCCTTTGTAGACCACTTCGGTCTTGTTGGCAGAAATCCCTTCACCACTCTCAAAACGCAACTGGATCTCGATACCGGTCTGGCTGTAGGCACGCCAGCCCAGCCAGCCACCGATGATCAAGGCGATCAGGGGCAGTACCCAGATGGCCGACCAGTTGGAGGCTGGGCGGGTTTTGGCAGTAGGCAAATCACTCATGGTCGTCGTCCGACTCCGTGTTATCCCAGATCAGTCGGGGATCGAAAGTTACTGCAGCGAGCATGGTCAGGATCACCACGCTGGCAAAGGCGACCGCACCGAGATTGGCCTCGATACTGGCCAGTCGTCCAAAGTTGACCACCGCCACCAGGATGGCAATGACGAAGATATCCAGCATCGACCAGCGGCCGATGAACTCGATAAAGCGGTACATGATGATGCGTTGTCTTGCGGACAACGGCTGGTGGCGCTGCACGGAGAACAGCAACAAGGCAATACCCACCAGTTTGAAGGTCGGTACCAGGATACTGGCGACAAACACCACCGCGGCGATCGGGAACATGCCGTGCTGCACCAACTGGATGACGCCCGACATGATGGTGCTGGGGTCACCCTGGCCCAGGGAATTGACGGTCATGATCGGCAGCACATTGGCAGGGATATAGAGAATCGCAGCGGTGAGCAGCAGCGCCCAGGTGCGCAGGATACTGTTGGGACGACGTGGGTGTACTAGAGCGCCACAACGAGTGCAGATCTGCTCGTCGCTGTCGGCTTCCCGCCGGTTCAACTCGTGGCATTCAGTACAAATCAGAATACCTGCATCAATCGCCCGCATGCATGTCCTCTCCAGATAATGCCTGCCAGATCTGGTGAGGCGACATCACCACTTCCAGCCAGACCTGCACCAACAGCAGACTGATAAAACATACCAGGCCAAGGCCCACGGTAATGGACGCCATGTCGGCCAGCTTGACGATGGCCACCAGCACGCCCATCAAATAGACCTCGAGCATGCCCCAGTCGCGTAGATGGTGATAAATGCGATAGAGCAGCAGGCCGTAGCTACGGCCAATGTCCCAACGAATGCTCAACAGCACCAATAACTGACAAATCAACTTGAGCAGTGGAATCCCCATACTGCACAGGAACACCACCAGCGCCACGCTTTCCATGCCGGTATCGAACAGACTTTGCACGCCGCTCCAGACGGTATCCTCGGAAGACTGCCCCAATAAATTGAGCTGCATGATGGGTAGAAAGTTCGCTGGCACATAGAGCAGCAAAGCGGCAATTACGAGAGCCAGGCTGCGCTCGACGACATTGTGCCGATGTGCGTACAGCTCATAACCACAGCGCGAGCACTGGGCTTTTTCGCCATGGGCAAGCGTTGGCTTGCGCATCAGAAAATCGCACTCATGGCAGGCAACCAGGTCGTCCAGTGGTAATTCTGACAACCCGAAGGCCTCAACCGGATCAGGCATAGAAGGCTCTGGAAGTGAAAAAGTAGCGGCTATTCTAGTGTTCCAATCTGAAAATAACTGTGCAAATTTGTTTTCGGATAAGAGCAGCTTTTCTTTCGGGCAAAACAAAACCCCAACTGCTTTCGCAATTGGGGTTTCGGAATTTAATCTTGACGATGACCTACTCTCGCATGGGGAAACCCCACACTACCATCGGCGATGCATCGTTTCACTACTGAGTTCGGGATGGGATCAGGTGGTTCCAACGCTCTATGGTCGTCAAGAAATTCGGTAGCCAGCTCGTTTACCTTACGGTC